>NZ_DCYU01000054.1:0-24737 GCF_002331165.1 Pseudoalteromonas sp. UBA2102 | reverse complement strand
CGCTTCGCCTGCTGAAGGGTTATCTAAAAGCGCAAGTAAAAGGTGTTCTACCGTCATAAACTCATGGCGGCGTGTACGCGCTTCACGAAACGCGGCATTTAACGTTAGTTCTAAGTCTTTGTTTAGCATTGGCAACCCCTTACTGAGATAATTATTTTATACCACAACAATGAGATGATTGATCACCTAATTGGTATTTATTCCTGCTCACAACTACAAAGCAGTGGATGCTCGTTATCCCGTGCATAACGGTTAACTTGTTCCGCTTTGGTATGGGCTACATCGGCGCTAAATACACCGCATATCCCTTTACCTTTTTCGTGAACTTGTAGCATCACATCAGTTGCTCTATCGCTATCCATATTGAAAAACGTCATTAAAACTTCTATTACAAAGTCCATTGGCGTGTAGTCGTCGTTATTTAAAACAACTTTGTATTTTCGCGGTGGCTGCAGCTTTTGCTTTTCACTATCGCGGACTGTGTCGATGACACCTGAATCTTTCATACCACTCATAATTAAATATAGTCTTGTCTTTAGAACTCAAGCAAACTTGAATAAAAAATAAATTAAATGTTAAAAAAATACCACAAAACACTTGACTGACTGGCCAAATAAACTACAGTCAGAAGTAGATTGATTAATCCTTAGTCAGTCTAGCAAATTATACGGTTTAGAATAACTAAATTAGTCAACTTATAGAAGGATGTAGAAGTATGGCTTGTGGTAAAGTCAAATGGTTCAACAACGCCAAAGGTTTTGGTTTCATCGTAGAAGACGGCTGCGAGAATGATATTTTCGCTCATTACTCAACGATTGTAATGGACGGTTATAAGACACTTAAAGCTGGTCAGGATGTAACATTCGAGCTAGAACAAGGCCCTAAGGGCTTACACGCTAAAAACATTGCGCCTAACGGCGACATTTTAGAGTGATCAAAAATTTGTTCGACTAAAGCGAGCGACCTAATTTAGATCCTCGCTTAATTCCCCACTTACCATTCAAATCTCTTCTTATTACTAAATTGCTCCTGTACACGCTAAATTCAACCCTCTTCCTTGATTTTATTTTATATACCCCAATGTTCTAACAGTTACCTGCTAATTAAGGCTGTTCAAAAGCGCAAGCGCTAGCCCTTTTTAAACAAGCTTGTTACACTCTTGTTGCTAAATTACGCGGTTACATTTTAGCTTATGCTTTTACGCGGCTAAAATACGTGTACTTTGCAACCTATAAAAATCAGTTAGTCAGGTGTGACTATTCTGCCTTTTGGCATATTAAGAGTACCGACACCTAACAAACTGCTTGTTAACGCAACCATGCGCTAATGAGTTTCTTTGCATTGTTGAATACGGCCACTGCGGCCTACTATCTAGGAATGATGATGACATCAAAAATTATCTACACTAAAACGGACGAAGCTCCGGCGCTAGCAACCTACTCGTTGCTACCAATTATCCAAGCCTATACAAATGCGGCAGGTGTTGAAGTTGAAACTCGCGATATCTCATTAGCAGGTCGTGTAATTGCAAACTTCGCTGATTACCTTACTGAAGAGCAACGCATCGGCGATGCGCTTGCAGAGCTTGGCGAACTTGCAAAAACACCAGAAGCAAACATCATCAAATTACCAAATATCAGTGCGTCTGTACCGCAATTACGCGCTGTAATTAAAGAGCTTCAAGAAAAAGGCTACGCACTACCAGAGTACCCTGCTGAGCCTAAAAATGATGAAGAAGCTAAAATTAAAGCAACTTACGACAAAATTAAAGGCAGTGCTGTAAACCCAGTATTGCGTGAAGGTAATTCAGATCGTCGTGCACCAGGTTCTGTTAAAGAATATGCACGCAATAACCCTCATTCAATGGGTGCGTGGAGCAAAGACTCACAATCATACGTTGCAAGCATGAGCGAAGGTGACTTCTTTGGTTCTGAGCAATCTGTAACTGTTGATGCAGCAACTGATGTACGTATTGAGCACGTAGCGACTAATGGCGATGTGACTGTACTTAAACAAAGCACACCGCTAATTGCTGGCGAAGTAATTGATGCATCGCGCATTAGCGCAGCTAAACTACAAGCGTTTTTAGCAGCAGAAATTGATGCAGCTAAAGAAAAAGGCGTATTATTTTCGCTTCACATGAAAGCGACAATGATGAAAGTATCTGACCCTATTATTTTTGGTCACGCGGTAAAAGTTTTCTACAAAGACGTATTTACTAAACACGGCGAACTTTTTGAAGAGCTAGGTGTTGATGTAAATAACGGTTTAGGCGACGTTTATTCTAAAATTCAAACATTAGATGATGCTAAGCGCGAAGAAATTGAAGCAGACATTCAAGCGGTTTACGCTGAGCGTCCTGCTATTGCAATGGTTGATTCTGACCGTGGCATTACTAACTTACACGTTCCAAGCGATGTGATCATTGATGCGTCTATGCCTGCTGCTATTCGTTCAAGCGGTCAAATGTGGAACAACGACGGTAAACTACAAGACACTGGCTTTGTGATCCCAGATCGTAGCTACTCAAGCGTTTACCAAGCTACAATTGATTTTTGTAAAGAAAACGGCGCGTTCGATCCTACCACTATGGGTAGCGTACCAAACGTAGGCCTAATGGCTCAAAAAGCAGAAGAATACGGTTCTCACGATAAAACGTTTGAAGCAAAAGCGGATGGTTCTATTCGTGTTGTTGATGCAAATGGCACAACATTACTTGAGCACACTGTTGAGCAAGGCGATATTTGGAGAATGTGTCAGGTTAAAGACGCACCAATCCAAGATTGGGTTAAGCTTGCTGTAAACCGCGCACGTGCGACGGGCGTACCTGCTATTTTCTGGTTAGATGAAAACCGTGCTCACGATGCAGAGCTTATTAAAAAGGTAAACAAATACTTACCAGATCACGATACTGATGGCCTAGACATTCAAATTTTAGCACCGCTTGAAGCAACTTTATTCTCATTAGCGCGTATTAAAGAAGGTAAAGACACTATCTCTGTAACGGGTAACGTACTACGTGACTACCTAACAGATTTATTCCCAATTTTAGAGCTGGGTACCAGTGCTAAAATGCTTTCTATTGTGCCACTAATGAACGGTGGTGGTTTATTTGAAACTGGCGCAGGTGGTTCAGCACCTAAGCATGTTCAACAGTTCGAAAAAGAAAACCACTTACGTTGGGATTCGTTAGGCGAGTTTTTAGCACTAGCGGCTTCGCTTGAGCACCTAAGCGTGAATACAGGCAACAAAAAAGCACAAGTACTTGCTGATACGCTAGATAAAGCAACAGGTACGTTCTTAGCTGAAAACAAGTCGCCTTCACGTAAAGTAAAAGAAATTGATAACCGTGGTTCTCACTTCTTCTTATCTTTATTCTGGGCACAAGAGCTGGCTAAGCAAGACGAAGACAGCGAGCTTAAAGCGCAATTTACACAAATTGCGAGCGATTTAGAAACGCAAAAAGAGCAAATCGTAAGCGAGCTTAACGATGCACAAGGTCCTTCAATGGATATTGGTGGTTACTTCCAACCAAATGATGATGCAGCGTTTAAAGCAATGCGCCCAAGTGCAACGTTTAACGAAATTTTATCTAAATTAGTATAATTTTAGATTAAATTAAAAACCGCTTACGTTTAAAGTAAGCGGTTTTTTTGTGTCTTTATTTTATATAAAAAGGCCGCTACTTTAACTTTAAAGTAGCGGCCTTTAATAATTAACCTGAATTTTGGATAATTATAGCTATATTAATTATTTTGTATATGCACGCGGCATAGATGATTCAGTGGTATAACGCTCACGCAGTTTATCTTGGCGCGACTGCGTAGATACTTCTTCACCGTTAATAATCATTTTACTTACATGGCTACTTAGCTCAAACGGGTCGTTGCTCCACATCACTACATCAGCGGCTTTACCAACTTCAATGCTGCCGGCATTAATATTAAACACACTCGCCACATTAGATGTAACGGCCTCTAATGCGCCTTGTTGGCTCATCCCATATGATACGGCATTGCCTGCATCAAATCGAAGTTGATAAATATTATGACTGGCATCGCCACCCACAGTTAAAATAACTTTTACCCCAGCTTTTTCAAGCGCGGCTGCGTTATCTAAACTGGCATGTAAAGAGTCAAAGCTTGAAGGTAAGCTATCCATAGCACTCATAATTACTGGTACTTGCGCTTTAGCAATCTGCTCTTTAACAACAACGGCATCTTGTGCGCTATTGAGCACTAAATTAATACCAAATTGCTCTTTAACTTTAAGTAGCTCAATAATATCAGCCGCACGAGATACACCCACAACAAGTGGCATATCGCCGCTAAGTACTTTAACCATTACTTTATCTTCAGTACTTGGGGTGCTGTCGTCGTCTTTTTTAGGCTTTTTAGCTGCTTTTGTTTGGTGCTCTTCAAGCTTATTAATTAGCGTTTGCAATGTAAATGCGCGCGAGCCCTTACTGCGCTCACCTAAATAAACCACTAATGCAGCTTGTTTTTGTATGTCGCCTTGTAAATCACCGCTTAAATCAACAACGCTTGCTAAGCCCGAAAAAATACTATCGCCACCATGCGGGGTAATTACATCGCGGGTTACACCGCCTTTACGTGCATACGGGATAAGGCTTGAGTGAGCGTTATAAGCAAGGCTTACATCAAAATCAATGCCTGCTTTTTCTTCGCCTGCATCGCGTGAGCCTGCAACTGCACTTACTTCCACTAAGCCAAGTTGATTAATGCTAGCAATAAAACCTGGGGTTACAATTTGCCCATTTGCATCAATAACTTTATCTGCTTGTACTTGCTGTGGATTAATAGCGGTAATTTTACCGTTATCCATAACAATGCTGGCATTTTCTAAAACACCTTGCTCGGTTGCGGTATGCAGCGTGGCATTAATAATAGCAAGCGATTGTGCATTGGCTGCACCTGAGGCTAATAGTCCGGCAGCAACCAGAGATAGCGAAAACGAACGTGATAAATTTTTCATTCTGGGCTCCTTATTGTTGGCCTAACATAAAATCACTTTGTGCTTGAAATGCGCTATCGTTTCTATCGTAAACTTTTGCGCCATCAATAAATACTTGTTCAGCTTTTGCGTAAACGCTAAATGGGTTTTGGTTCCAAATAACCACATCGCCTTGCTTACCTGCTTCAAGCGAACCAGTTTTATCTTCAATACCTAATGATTTAGCCGCGTTTGAGGTGATCCACTTAATCGCGTGCTGCTCCGAAATATCAAAACCATTTTCGTTTGCACGGTACATTACTTTACCCGCTTCTTGGTTTAAGCGCTGAATAGTGGTGTCTGAGTCAGAATGCACAATGGCACACGAATTTTTTACCGCATCAACAATAGCTACGTTTTCTTGAACCATGTCGTAGGCTTCCATTTTAAAGCCCCACCAATCTGGCCAAAGTGCAGCACACGAACCATTTTCAGCTAATAAATCTGCAATTTTATAAGCTTCTACACCGTGATGGAACGTACCTGCGTGATAGCCAAATTCTTTTGAAAGGTCGATCATCATCGCCATTTCTTCAGCTTTATAACAGTGATTATGAATTAACACTTCACCTTCAATTACCGCTCGAAGAGTATCGTGCTTAATGTCGCGAACTGGTGCTTCTGGGTTTAAACCTGCTTCGTAATCGGCGTCGTACTTATCCCATGCACGTTTGTACTCTTGTGCTTCTGCCCATGCCATACGGTAACCGGCCATGTTACCCATACGGGTGGAAGGCAAAGTACCTTGGCGACCATATACGCGTTTTGGGTTTTCACCACAGGCCATTTTTAAGCCATTAGGCGCATCAGGGAATTTCATTGCTTGCATGGTATGCGCAGGAATGTTTTTAAGTGTTACGCCACGGCCACCAAATAAGTTAGCTGAGCCTGGTAAAATTTGTAGTGAAGTAATACCGCCTTCGCGCGCGCGGTTAAAGCCAGGATCTTGAGGCCATACCGAATGCTCTACCCACACCTCAGCAGTATTTGGGCTGGTCATTTCGTTTCCATCTTGATGAGACTCAACCGATGGACTTGGGTAAGCACCTAAGTGAGAATGTACGTCAATAATACCTGGGGTAACCCATTTGCCCTGTGCATCAATGGTTGCATCTGCATTGGCCGATAAGTCTTTACCTACTTGTTGTACTTTACCATCAACAAGTAACACATCGGCGTCATCTAAGCGCTCGCCAGTGCCAGTTAGTACTGTTGCATTGGTAATTAATGTGCTTTTACTTGCAAGCGGTGTGTAGGTGCTTGGGTATGGGTTTTTATTAATGGTGATTTTTGCATCTTGTGGGCCGTTTTCTTGGCAGCCAACAAGGGCAGCAGCTAAACCAACTGCTAACAATGAGGGAGCAAATTTTTGCATGTTGTTAGGTTCTCCTGTTTTTTTGCTACTTTAGCTAAAGCGGCGTAATAAAGCTAAAAAAACAGGTAAAAAAGCGATTAAATGAGTTAAACGGCTGTAATTATTTTTTTATATAATTGTTATACAGCTTTTCAAGTGCGCCTTCGGTTGTAAGCGATGGGTCTTTGTTTATAAAGTGTTTTACGGTGCGAGTTACAAAGTCTGAGTTTTGCTTATGTTGCTTAGCAAAATCCTTAATTAATGTATTGCCATCGCTTGCTGCTGTTACTTTATCATGGCGATGACGATACTGGCTAAGTGCTCTATTAAAGTCGCCGTTATAATCCTCTACCAATATTTTATAAAAGTCACTTTTGTGAACTTTAAGTACGTTAATACAGTAATTTAATGCCTCTTTAAAGTCGGTAAAAACGGTGCCTTCTACATCAAACTCTTTGGTTTTTTCGCGTACGGTCACGCGGGCTTCTTCGGTGGCATATGTAAAGCCTGTAAACGCTAAACGCTCAGATGCCTCTTTACCTAATTTCATACCCGCTTGAATGCTGTGCGCAAATTCGTCACTCATTTCGCTTAATTCGTTTTCTTCCCACATGTTATAAACACGCAGCGCCTTAGCGTACTTATTAGAGAGCTTTTTTTTAAGTTTTGTAAAACGCTCATCTATCGTCATTAGCCTTTCATTATGCAATAAGGCATGGCACTCATAACACGCGGCAATAGAGACAAAGTCGGCCTCTTCGCCTAAATCAATAATGCTCTGTAGCATATGTAACGGCGGGCAATGATCGCGCTCTGTGGCTTCGCATCCACAATAAAAACATTGGTTAAAATGCTTGTGCTCGCAGGCATACGCTTGCTGGTAATAGCTTGCTAACGTTTTGCTCACTGGTTCTCCTAAAAATTAAGCGCGTAAATAATGGGGGCGATAATAGCAGGCTGAGAAAATATGTCAGTAGCTATAAAATAATTTTGCCTAAGTGTGTCAAAAAACACATTTATTAGGGCTTAAATTCAGTCACCTAGCTTAAGTGTGTATTTTTAAACATACCTGCTTACACCTTGTTGCGATTGGTTAACAGCTTTTTAGTTTAAATCGCTCAATAATAAAGCTAAACCACAAACAATGAGGACTAATTATGAACACGTTAAAAGCTACTTTATGCACAACTATGGTACTAGGCGCAACTTTACTAATTGCAAAACCAGCATTAGCCACCCAATTTGTCGCGGCCGATTCATCGCCAGGTACACAGGCTTGTATGGCTGTTGCAGCTAATAAATCGTACGTTGTACGTAAAGCGTCACGCGATTTAAATATAAGCAAAGCGGTAATGAGCAAAAAGCTGAACTGTAATAACTTATCAATGGGCGACTTTGTTACTTTGTATAATCTTGATAAAAGCGCAAATTATTTAAATATTGATACCAGTACTCGCACATCAATTAAAGACTTAGCTAAATCGTACAACCCAGAAAAAGTAATCATCACAGGGCCAAAATAGTATGGCGTTAACACAAAATTAAGCCTGCTTTGTAAGCAGGCTTAGTTATTAAATAATGGCCGCAATTAAGCCAAATAAACCGCCAAACACACCGCCCCATACTACTAGCCAACCTAAATGCTCACGTATCATAGTTTGAATAATGTCTTTGACCATTTTAGGGGTGAGTTCATTTAAGCGCTCATCAACTAATTTAAGTACCGTAGCATGTAAGCTTTGTGCGCTATTCCCTTGCGATAACGTATCGTTTACTAGCGCTTTAAAATCGTCTGTTTGGCTAATTTGCGCAAGTGATAGCTGCATTTTTTCAATAAACTTTTCTCGCATTGGCTCTATAGCCGCTGTGCCACCAAACATACCTAACATACTGCCAAACTGAGATTGCTCTATTACTTGAAGTAGGTTGTCGAATGCAGGGTTTAAATCAACCTTAGTAATAATGCCCTCAAAGTCGATATTAGGTTGTGCTTTGCTAAGTAGGTTATTAATTTTTTGCTCAGAGAAAAACTCAGTCAAAATTAAATTACGAATAGCCACTTTAAAACTTTCAAATTTTAGAGCAATAACACCCGAGCCGTATAGTAAAGGTACTTTTTCAAATAACATATGAACAGCCAATAAGTTTGTGACAGCACCAGATAGCGCAAATAACCCCACCGATAACACAATAGCGTGGTTAAAAAAGTAGCCTATAACTACACACAAGACAGCAAGCAAATTGGTGATAAAACTTTTGTTCATTGTTACTCCATTAGCATTTTTTATATCGTTAATTTTACAACGATTAGTTTGTTAAATTAATACTTTTTTGCCATAGTTTAAGTATCTGTTTAAAAGGCGAGCAATTGATATGTGGAAAACAGTAAACGAGCACATTAGCCAAGCCATTCATTATGACTTTAAACATACTTACAAACGTCAGCTGCAAAGTACAAATACCGATAAACTCTATCAACTCACCGATGGAAAACACAATTACCTGGTTAAAATTGCCCTTAAAAGCGAACTAGATCGTCTAGAAAGCGAAGCAATAGGACTTAAGCAGCTCACCCAAAATAGTGTTTTTATGGTGCCCGACTGCATTGTAACAGGTGCTAATATTGAATTTTCGTTTATTGTACTCGAGTGGTTAGTACTTGATAAACAGCCCCACACACATTGGCACGATATGGGTAAACAACTGGCTATGCTGCACCAAAAGCACGACCAAGCAATGTTTGGCTTTGATGTAGATAATTACCTAGCCACTACCGTGCAACCAAACCAATGGCATAAAAAATGGGACTTATTTTACGCAGAAGAGCGCATAGGTTGGCAACTGCAACTATTAGCCGAAAAAGGCATTCAGCTTGTAGAGCCTGAGCTATTAATTAATTTGGTAAAAGAGCAATTGCACAGCCATATTGTGGAGCCCTCTTTAGTACATGGCGACTTTTGGCGAGGAAATATGGGCTTTATTAAAAATGTACCGACCTTATTTAACCCCGCATGTTATTACGGAGACCGCGAGGTAGATATTGCAATGAGCGAGCTATTTGCCCCCTTACCTGATGATTTTTATAACGCCTATAACGCGCAATATCCATTAAGCGAAAACTATAAAAAGCGCAAAGCTATATACCAACTTTACCCTATTTTAAATCACGCAAATATATTTGCAGGGCACTACCTTACTCAGGCTAAGCAGCATATTGATGAGCTGCTATCGCTTTAAATAATAACGCCTCATAAGGCGTAAAATAACTGTCATAATCGTTGCTTCAGCACTATATTTAAAAAGGATGTTATTTAGGCTCAATACCTTGTTGTTTAGTTCAGTTTTGAGCCATCAAGTTGTTGCTAGTATAACTGCACAACTTAATTAATGTGTATCAATAAGTTAATTCTTACCTTGGTACTATTGGAGTGATTATGAAAGATTTTTTATCACAACGTATCACGTGCCCACACTGTGGCAACCACATACACCTAGACATTGACGCAAGTATGGGGGATCAAGACTACGTAGAAGAATGCAGTGCCTGTTGTAACCCTATTCATTTAAACATGCACATAGACCATGCTCATAAAAAATTAGAGTTACACATAGACAGCGACGATGAACAAATTTTTTAGCCTTGGTGGCGTAAGTAATTTTCTACCGTGTTAATAATGGTATAAGTTTGCTGATCGACTTCTATATTTAGTTCATCACCCACTTGTGCGTTACCTAAATTTGTAATGGCCAGTGTTTCGGGGATCAGGTGTAACCAAAACCCCTGCTCGTCAATTTCGCCCACGGTCAAACTTGCGCCATTTATTGCTACAAAGCCTTTGTACAAAACATACTTTTGCCATTTAGTAGGTAAGCTTAACTGAATTTTACAGTTATTTTGTTGCTTAACTATTTGCCCGATTCGGGCAGTGCAGTGTATGTGCCCCGACACAATATGCCCACCTAATTCAGTACCAAAGGTTACTGAGCGCTCATAATTAACTAAGCTACCTAGTGCAAGCTTGCCTAAATTAGTTAGTAATAGTGTTTCATCAATTACATCAAAATGTACTTGTGCCACTACATCGTGGTTACTTAATTCAACTGTAACCACCGTTAAACAACAGCCATTAATAGCAATGCTCGCACCTAAATCTAAATGTTTAACGTATTCATCACCTACCGATACAACTAAACGTAAAACCCCTTCGGTATGCGTGGTAGATACAACAGTAGCTTGAGTTTGAACGATTCCTGTAAACATAAAATCACTTAAAATTATTACAAAGTGCTAGTTTAACGTATCAACTCGTAAAATCATTCACTACAGTGATTTTTATTTGAAACACAATCGATTACAATTGCGCCCTGTTTTATCAAATAGCTGTTTTTATGACCTTTAGTAGCTGGGAAGCCAAACGTTTAATCACCCTTGCCGTACCTGTATTTTTAGCACAAGTAACACTCGTTTTAATGTCGGTGGTCGACACCATTATGGCAGGCCAAGTAAGCCCAACAGATTTGGCTGCGCTGTCGATTGCAACCGGTATATGGAACCCGTTATTACTGGCGCTGCAAGGTATTTTGCTCGCGTTAACCGGTATTATTGCCCAATTTGCGGGCGCTAACGATAAAAAAGGTATTAGCCATTATTTTCAGCAAGCTCTGTATTTAACCGCTATTTTAAGCGCAATTGGTTTTGGTATAGCCAACCTAGCCGATATAGTCATTTTAAAACTCGATACAACCCCCGCTATCGCGAGCCTTGCGTATGACTATATCCATTTTGTGAAATGGGGAGCCTTTGGCTTTTTAATTTTTACCGTTTATCGAAATATGACCGAAGGCATGGGGATGACAAAACCCGCTTTTTATATCAGCTTGTTAGGCCTTGGTGTTAATATTCCAGCTAACTATATTTTTATAAATGGTTTATTTGGCTTACCAGCCTACGGCGGTGCAGGTTGTGGTATTGCTACGGCATTGGTACTAACTGTAATGGCTGTTGCACAAGTAACGTATTGCCAGTTTAGTAAAAAAATTGATGCAAAAGCCCTGCTGGCAAATTTTGAAAAGCCCAATATTAAAACCATTGGGGTTATTACAAAACTAGGTATACCTATTTCGTTGGCCACCTTTTTTGAAATTACGCTATTTGCGTGTATACCATTATTTATTGCACACTTAGGTGCTGTTGCTGTGTCGGGTCATCAAATTGCGGGAAGCGTGACCGCGTTATTATTTATGATGCCACTGAGCTTATCTATCGCCATTAGTATTCGTATTGGTAATTTATTTGGTCAAAACCATTTAAGCCAATTAAAAACTGCTATATCAACCAGCTACATATTAGCCATTGCTATTGCGTTATTTTTAGCTTTTATAACCTTTATTGGCCGCGATTTAATAAGCCAACTTTACACCGACAGCCCAGCCGTTATTGCATTAGCGACCTCAATTATGATTTTGGCATGTATTTATCAAATTCCTGATGCACTCCAAGTCGCTGCGAACGGCATTTTAAGAGGTTTAAAACATACGCAGCCTATATCGTATATAACGTTTATATCTTACTGGTTAATCGGTTTTGCTTTAGGCTACGTATTGGGAAGAACAGATTTAATTGTGCCCGCCATGGGGCCGCACGGTTTTTGGATAGGTATTATTTTTGGTTTAACCGTTGCTGCTGTATGGCTTATGTTCACCGTTAATAAGCGATTAAAGCAGGCGCCATTTGTATAAAAATGTACGAACATTAATACCAAGCAAAACATGGTTAAGTTGTTTATTAGCTGTGTGTTGCGCCGCGCTTGCTGGGTGTTCAAAAGCGCCTAGCAACACTTATCACACATACACAGCACGCTTAAGTAATACCCTTGAAACCCAAGCACCAAGTTTAAGTAAACCTGAAGCTATTAGCCCGCTTTTACCCCCTAACACGCTTTTAAACAGCACTACCATTAGCTTGATTGAACTTGCAAGCTTAAGCCATTGTAAGCTCAGCTTACTTATTAGTGAGCACAACAATCAGCTTGGTAAAACGGCCGGACATGCCGGTGTTTTAAAGTATCAAATAGAGTTTGTGCAAAATGCACAGCAGTGCTTAAGCACGCTTGAGCCTGACTCAGCAGTTTATAAAACCCTATTAAAAGCAAAAACACATAAAGAGCAAACACTAAACCACTACTTTAATTTAATGTTGTATAACGAATTTGAGCTAAAAAACACGTGGCAAGCTAGCAGCTCAGAGCTTTCTGTCTCGCCGGCAGGTTTTAGCGACACGGTAGCGGCCATGCAGCAGCTTGCACTCATAAAACAACACATACTCAATAAACACTACTTAAAAATTAACTCCGCAGACATTTTTAACGCGTTAGAGCAGCTTAATAAGTACCGTTTTAACCAATTACTCATTTATTCTGCACGTCTGCAAATAGCGTTTAATAATTCAGCCACGCGATTTATCGAATCGCAATCCATTGATGAAATATGCCCAGCAGGAAAAAATAAAAAAATAGCCACTATCGTCAGTAACGTGTTTCAAAAGTATTTCCTTAAAGAAATACAGCCTTATCAGGCTAATTTAGCAGGCTACCTTGAAACACTTTTACCTTTGTATAACCAACTGTGGTTTGACCAAGCCATAACAAATAAGCAAATAAATACTTTGATAGCGCTGGATTCACAAAACAATCTACTAAACCAGCTTAAAGGCTCAGCCAAAAAACACGTTACCTGGTGGCAAAACTTTTATAAAACGTGTGAAATCAGCCCAATATGAATAAAAAAACGGCAAATAAACGTAAAAGCAACAAACTTGCTTGATTCACCACTCACCACGCTATATATTAGCGGCCGCTGATAATTAAATTTATCGCATCTTAATTAGGTAATACGACCGTAGCTCAGTTGGTTAGAGCGCTACCTTGACATGGTAGAGGTCGGTGGTTCGAATCCACTCGGTCGTACCAAATTTATTCTTCCCTTTGAATAAATATAATTAAGATACTCTTTGTACGACTGTAGCTCAGTTGGTTAGAGCGCTACCTTGACATGGTAGAGGTCGGTGGTTCGAATCCACTCAGTCGTACCAAAACTATTCTCCCCTCTGAATAAATATAATTAAGATACTATATGTACGAATGTAGCTCAGTTGGTTAGCGCGCTACCTACTCTCTATGCCCACGCCGAAATCACTGATTCGAATCCACTCAGTCGTACCAAAACTATACTCCCCTCTGAATAAATATAATTAAGATACTATTTGTACGAATGTAGCTCAGTTGGTTAGCGCGCTACCTACTCTCTACGCCCACGCCGAAATCGCTGGTTCGAATCCACTCAGTCGTACCAAAACTATTCTCCCCCTCTTAATAAATATAATTAACCTATTCCTATTAATCGTTAAGCCATAACTCAATTGGTTAGCGCGCTACCCACTCTCTATGCCCATGCAGAAATCGGTTGTTCGAATCCACTCTGTCGTATCAAATTTATTCATTCCACTGAATCAATTTAATTAAGCAATTAATAGTTCAATCATAGCTCAGTTGGTTAGCCCGCTACCCACCTTAAACCCTAACTAATACTGCAAACACCCGCAGTGTTTATAAATTCGTTTAAACAAAAACGCCCTCGTATTACTTATTTATTAATGCAGTTTGTTATTTAAAGCCAAATTAAGCCATTACTTAAAGGCGATAATTTTGTTTGATTTATATACTATTTGTTTACAATTTGATTATAATCGCTTAGTGGGTTTTTAAAGTGAGTTTAGGTATGGTGCGGGTTGGTATATTAACAGTATTCTTTTTCTGTGCTTTGTTTAGCCCGCTAACAACTGCTTATACACTTAATAACAACATTACCCTAGAGGATGATAACCTGTGGCGCCCTGTCATAGCATTCAATACGCCTCCTTCTGCACAGCAAGTAATTACATCTTATAAAAACGCTAGTGAAACGAGTAACCTGCTCGGTAAAAGTGGCGCTGTAGTAACAAAAATTGCGCTAAATAACCCCACCACTGGAGATTGGTATGTGCTGCCGCAAGCCAATTTTATCGACGTTGGTTTAGCCTATTGGCAAACCGAACAGGGGGATATAGTTAAGCTTGCTGATTTTTCGCAGTCTCACGTTAATCAACCGGCTATTTTAATGCATGGACAAGCATTTAAACTGCCCTTCTATGCGCCAAGCAGTGGCTATTTATGGATATATTTAGAAGCCAAACACTATCCAACGCCGGTTGATTTAAGTATTTTAAGCGAAGGTGCATTTTTGCATCATCAGTTTTATATAAACTCATTAAGCCTTATTACTATTTCTGTCATGCTTACTTTAGCAATGATGGCCTTTGTAATGTTTTTAAGAGTAAAGCAAAAAGTGGCCTTGTTTTGTGCTGGGTATGTCGGTTTGCACGGTCTTGGCTGGGCGTTTGCTTCGGGCGCTGTAAATACAATTTATGCCAGCCCCTCTTTTAATAAACATTACTTAGGTATTTATTTATTTGCCTTTGCTGTAAGTTGCGCAGCAGCATTTACCTACTACCTGTTTAACTTCGATAAAGAAAAAGCCAATAAGCTTGGGAGTGCTTTAAAATACTTTACCGTTAGTGCATTTATATGCGGTATCTGCAGCCTATTAATGCCCTTTTATTTAGTGTTTTATATCGCGCACTTTTTAGCAGCCGTATGGGTTATGCTCAGCTTAACCACCGGGTTTGCCATGCTTAGCCTGAACGATTTTAGAGCCAAGTATTTTTTATTTGGAAATATGCTCTATAGCCTGTCATTAGTAGTATTCGTTGCGTTTCATTTTGATTTAATAAATGCGACATCATCAGAAATACTTGTGCTGTTAGCCTTAGCAATAGATTGTGTGTGTATTGTGCTGTCTTTGTCTGAGTGGCTAAAGTTAAAACAGCACGAATTTAGTACCTTGTTACATGAATCTCGCTTTGATCCTCTAACCCAAGTTGGCAACCGACTACTATTAAATGATGAGCTGATTAAACTTGCACATAGTGCTTACATCATTGTGTTTATAGATTGTGATGGAATAAAAAAAATAAACGATGCGCTTGGGCACGCCAAAGGTGATGCGTTTTTAATTAATGCAGCAAAATTAATGACACAGCATCTAGCGCAAGACGGCACCGTATTTAGAACCGGGGGCGATGAATTTATTTGGTTATGTAAAGTCAAAAACAAATCACACCTTCCCCAACTAAAAACCACACTTACCCAAAAGCTCACCGCATTACATCGCACTATTCAACAGCAATGGCCGCAATCAGGTATTAGTTATGGCATAGCATCTAGCGATGAGTGCCAGAGCCATACTGAGTGTTTAACCTTAGCGGATCAGCGCATGTATAACTTAAAATCAGCCCATAAACTTAAAGCAAGTTAAGCTACTAACCTCCTCAACCACCTTTTTCGCCACTTACCGCCTTTTATTTTACTCGAAGCCTCTGCTAGGTACGCTCATGTATTCGCCAATAACTTCATGCACGTGTGTCGCCCGTTGTTCGCGAGTATGAAATTTATTAAACAGTGTAATAGTACAAAACGAACAAGAACAAAGTTATAATGGCGCTAATTTGTCAGGCGAATAAAGCTATAAATAACACGATTAAATTACACCAATAGGAGTTGTACATGGAACATATTATTTCGGGCGTGGCTAAGTTTCAAAAAGAAGTTTACCCATCAAAAAAAGCAGCGTTTCAAAAACTAGCCAATGGTCAAAACCCAGAAGTGTTATTTATCACCTGTGCCGACTCGCGTATCGATCCTAACTTAGTGACTCAAACTGAACCCGGTGAATTATTTATTTGTCGTAACGCGGGCAATATTATCCCGCCACATAGTAATCAAACCGGCGGTATGACAGCCTCAATTGAATTTGCGGTGGCTGCACTGGGCGTATCGCACATTATTATTTGTGGGCACTCGGATTGTGGCGCAATGAAAGGCGCTATAAATACTGAAGGTTTATCAAGCTTACCGCACGTTAAAGAGTGGCTTGGCCACAGCCGCGTAGCAACTGAAGTTGTAAAAGAAAAATGCGGTTGCGCAGAGCTAAACAATAACGACCACCTAGGCTTAGTAATTGAAGAAAACGTAGTACAACAACTACAGCATATAAAAACACACCCTGCTGTGGCTGCAAAAATTGCAACCGGTCAAGTTAAGCTACACGGCTGGGTATATGATATAGAATCTGCAGAAATTAAAACCTACGATGAAGCGACGGGCAGCTTTAAACCTGTTGAAGATACCGATGTAGAAACCCTGGCGAAGCAAAGCAAGTAAAGCTGTTTTACAGAATTAATGCGCTTACTGTTATTTTTATTTCAAAATAACAAAGCGCATTTTTTATTTATAGCCTAAACGCTTATCCCTAGTTTTTAGTTAACGGCACAAATGCACTTTTGTTGACTAAGCATCACATTGTAGCCTCATTTTGTGCACTCCCATAGTGCTGGCACCGCACCAAAACAACTCAAATATGCGTAAGTAAAACCATTTAAAAGTAATGTAGCTATTAAAAAACAAACACTTATAAAAATGGCCGTGTTTTTGCTTATATGATAACCATACCGTTCGTTATTAAAACGACACACATTTAGGTTGTTATGACCACAGGCAAAGAAGCCCGCTCGCAGTTGCATTAATTTGTATCTGTGGCGGGCTTTTTTGTTTTTAAATTAAACCGTCATTGAGGGGATACCAATGCAAACACCAACAAAAATACTCATTATTGGTAATGGGATGGTTGGGCACCATTTTGTAGAGCAAATGCGCCAAAGCGACGCTAACGCGCACATTACCGTACTGTGTGGAGAAGCAAATTTAGCTTATGACCGTGTTTACTTATCCAGCGTGTTTGATGGTAAAACAGCCGCCGATTTAGCCCTAACCACTTTTGATAATTATCAGCAGTTAAATATAAATGTGCATACTAACCAGTGGGTTCATGAAATAGATAAAACAAACAAGGTAGTTAGCACTCAAACCGGTGATAAATTTAATTACGATAAACTTATTTTAGCAACAGGGTCGTACCCGTTTGTGCCGCCAATTAAAGGGAATGACCAACCCCATTGCTTGGTTTACCGTACCCTAGAAGATTTAGAGCAAATAAAAGCAAGCGCTGCGCAAAGTAAAAGTGGCGTAGTGATAGGTGGCGGCTTGTTAGGGCTTGAAGCAGCCAATGCAATTAAGCAACTTGGGCTTGATACTCATGTAGTTGAGTTTGCACCCCAACTTATGGCGGTACAACTTGATGAACAAGGTGGAACGCTGTTAAAAAACAAAATTGAAAAACTGGGCGTGAGCGTGCATACCGCTAAAGCCACCAGCGAAATAGTGAAAGGCGAAACGAGCCGTTACAGACTAAATTTTTCAGATGACACGTTTTTAGAAACCGACTTAATTTTGTTCTCGGCCGGTATTCGCCCATACGATGAGCTTGGCAAAGTGGCCGAACTTGAATTAGGACAACGTGGCGGTATTGTTATTAACAACCAATGCCAAACATCAAACCCAGATATATATGCTATTGGCGAATGTGCCTTATGGGACAAAAAGCTATTTGGCTTAGTCGCCCCGGGATATAACATGGCTCGCGTGGTTGCAAGCCAACTTACAGGCGGCGAACTTGAGTTTTTAGGCGCCGATATGAGCACAAAATTAAAACTACTCGGGGTAGAGGTAGGCTCAATTGGCGATGCCCACGCTAAAACCCCCGATTGCAAAGAGTTAATTTATCAAGATCCTATTCGTGATTGTTATAAAAAAATTATTTTAAATGAGGCAGGCAACAAGTTATTAGGCGCAGTACTTGTTGGCGATACTAGCGATTACGACACACTGTTGCAGTACATGTTAAACGACATGGAATTACCCGCACACCCTGAGTGCCTCATTTTACCTGATAGCGAAGGAGCACCTGTTTTAGCGGGAAATGCCCTGCCCGATACTGCCACTATTTGTTCGTGCCACAATGTAAGCAAAGGCGACATTGTGGGTGCAATTGATGGCGGCTCATGCGATTTATCTGCAGTTAAAGCTTGTACCAAAGCCGCCAGCGGCTGTGGTGGCTGTGCCGCATTATTAAAATCGGTAGTCGACAGTGAACTTCAAAGCCGTGGGGTTGAAGTTAACAACCATGTGTGTGAACACTTTGCTTTTTCGCGTCAAGAGTTACTGCATTTAGTAAAAGTAGAAAGCATTAAAACTTTTGATGATTTGCTCACTAAACATGGCAGCGGTCATCACGGCTGTGAAATATGCAAACCTGCAGTGGCCTCTATTTTAGCTTCAACGTGGAATGAGTTTATTTTAGAACCCGCTCATGTTGGCCTGCAAGATACCAACGACACTTACCTTGCAAATATGCAAAAAGATGGCTCTTACTCTGTCGTTCCCCGTATAGCGGGTGGCGAAATTACCCCCGACAAACTTATTGTTATTGGCCAAGTTGCCAAAGACTTTAACCTGTATTGTAAAGTCACAGGTGGGCAGCGTATCGACTTATTTGGCGCACGCCTTGAAGAGCTCCCTATTATTTGGGAAAGACTTATTGCAGCCGGTTTTGAAACCGGTCACGCTTATGGTAAGTCGCTCAGAACCGTTAAATCGTGTGTTGGCAGTACGTGGTGTCGCTATGGCGTTCAAGACAGTGTTGGCCACGCGATTGCGATTGAAAACCGCTACAAAGGTTTACGCGCCCCGCATAAATTTAAAATGGCCGTATCGGGCTGTACCCGCGAATGCGCTGAGGCACAAAGCAAAGATATAGGCGTAATAGCAACCGAAAATGGCTGGAACTTATACGTATGTGGAAATGGCGGTATGCGCCCGCGCCATGCTGATTTATTTGCTACCGATTTAGATACCGAAACACTCATTAAATACATTGACCGCGTGATCATGTTTTACATTAAAACCGCCGATAAACTGCAGCGCACCTCAGTGTGGATGGAAAATTTAGAAGGCGGGCTAGATTATTTAAAAAGCGTAGTAATAGACGACAGCCTAGGTATTTGCCATGAGCTTGAAACCCAAATGGCGCTTGTAACTAAAACTTATGCCTGCGAATGGAAAAAAGCAGTCGAAAGTCCAGAGGCCTCAAAACGGTTCCGCCAATTTATTAATAGCCCAGATGCCGATAGCAATATTTTATTTGTACAAGAGCGCAGCCAAATTCGCCCCGCCACTGAGTCTGAAAAACGTAACCAGCAAAATTCGACAAACCGTATCCCCGTAATGGAAATTGAGCAGGAGCAAGCTGATGTATTGGCATAAAATTGGAACAACCGACGACCTAGTTGCTAATAGTGGCGTATGCGCATTAGTAAACAACCAGCAAGTGGCCATATTTTATGTTCCACAAAATAGTGAGCCTGTGTTAGCCATTAGCAACTACGACCCGATAGGCAAAGCCAATGTACTATCGCGCGGCATTATAGGCTCTATTGATGGAAAATTAGTAGTGGCCTCCCCTTTGTATAAGCAACATTTTTGTTTAAATACCGGCGAGTGCCTAGAAGCAGAGGCAATACAGCTCCCCGTATTTGAAGCCAAAATAGACAATGGCAATGTCTTTGTTAGCGCTGAGCCAAAAGCCATTACAGCGTTAGCATAAGGAGCAATAAAATGAGTGTTCTTTCGTATTTTTCGGGTATTGAAAGCCCATGGCTAAACAAGTTTATTAATAAGCTAACTCAAGATGCAAAGTACAAAGCTAAACATCAAAAAAACGGCCACGTGTATTTAATAGGGGCAGGCCCGGGCGATGCTGAGCTTATAACGGTGAAAGCGCAGCGCCTGATTGCAGCAGCCGAAGTAGTATTGTACGACAGCCTAGTTAGTGAAGCGCTTTTAAATACACTGCCTAAACATGCGCAGCGAGTGTATGTAGGTAAACGCGCAGGCAAGCACTCTATGCCACAAGCTGCCATTAGTGCCTTATTAGTAAAATACGCACAACAAGGGTTTAAAGTTGTTCGTTTAAAAGGTGGAGATCCGAGTATTTTTGCGCGCATTAATGAAGAAGCCAACGCCCTATCAGAGCACAATATTAATTTTGCTATTGTCCCAGGCGTTACCACCGCGTGTGCAGCTTCGGCTTATACCGGCATACCGCTTACTGCTCGCGATGTGGCCCGAAGTGTTACATTTTTAACGGCGCAATTTGCCGATCCTAATAAACTCCCTAATTGGCACAACTACACCTATGTACAATGCTCTAATAACCCCACGTTAGTCATTTATATGGGCTTAGGACGTTTAAACGCATTAAGTACTGGTTTGCAATCGGTTGGCTGGCCTAAAACAACCCCTATCGCATTGATAGAAAATGCCACCACCAACCAGCAAAAAATAATAACCAGCACGCTTGAGCAAATTATTAGCGAAAGTGCGGAGCACACATTAACGGGCCCTACGCTAATTATGGTTGGCGAGGTAATAAATCATCAAATGGCTATCAGCCCAGCGTTGCTGCAATGTAGCAACGTATAAATTCCCCCTCTGGTGTTTGCTCTGTGCAGTTTACAGAGTAAACACTTTTTTCCCCTCGTTCATGAAGGGCGCAATCGAGTGCAAAAACAACTATTTTTGCACCAAAAAGGTTTATTCCTGTAATAAGGACAGATAAGTTAAAATGGGAACAAATAACAAGTATGGCTTTAAGCGGCTGTTTTAATTTAATTTTAAATTCAATCGAAAAATTTTTAAATGATTGGAACAGTGGTTGCACTTTATATACAAAAAAGTGTGGAATAAGTCCTATGTTATCGAGCAATCCTCTCACAAAACAGTTTTTATTAGCAGCAAAATACCAAGAAATTCATGCCTTAAAGCAGCTTCAAAAAAGCTGTGCATCGCTTACTAAATTGGGCGATTTTATACATCAGTTACAAAAAGAGCGCGGCATGAGCAATATTTATTTAGCCTCTAATCGCAAACGTTTTGCCTCGCAGTTAAAACAACAAATTAGCTTAACAGAGCAAACCCAAACGCAGTTTTACCACTCAATTAAAACGACCTTTATTACCGATAACGCCGACACGGGCCACACCCGTTTGTACAATTTAATTACCCATAGTTTGCAATCGTTAGAGGCGCTGCCAGAGCTGCGACAACAAATAGCAAATCAAAAAATTACCCCAGTGCATGCAACTCAATCGTATACGCAGCTTATTTCGTGTTTGCTAAATATAATTTTAGAAGCCGCCGATGGCGCAAGCGACCCGCGCGTTACACGATTGCTAGTGGCTTATTTTAATTTTATGCAAGGTAAAGAATACGCCGGACAAGAACGTGCCTGTGGCGCGCAAGCGTTTGCATCAAGTAAGTTTACCGTGGAGCAAAAACAACAGCTTGCTCATTTTGTTCAACAACAGCATCACAGCTTTACGTTTTTTAACGAATACGCCGACGAACACGTATTAAAATGCTATCGCTCGTTAACTGATCATCCCGTAAATAAGCAAGTGGATCAGCTACGCGGGCTTTTACAAAATTTAGATGACGAAAATGCGCAGCCGCTTTCTCAGCTTAGTGAGGTGTGGTACGAGGTAACAACAACGCGTATCGATATTATGCACAAAATTGAGCAAAACCTCAGCGACTACCTTATTGACTCTGCAGCAATGCAAATTGCTCAGGCTCAGCGCACTTTAAATTCAAATAAACAAGTTATAAGCAGCCTTGAAGAACAATACATGCCAATGACCGACGGGCAACTCGCGTTTAAACAAAACCCCCCCCAAAATACCGCTGCTAATAAACTCAATAGTAATAAAAGCATGTACGACCTAATCATGGAGCAAAGCCAACATATTAAGCAAATAAATCAGGCTTTAGTTGATGCTAAACGGGTAATAACAGAACAAAAAATAATACATCAGGCAAAGTATATTTTAATAGAGCAGCTAAGCCTTAGCGAAGAGCAAGCTCATAAAAAGTTGCAAAAGCAAGCAATGGACTCGCACTGCTCGCTTTATAATATTGCGCAAAAAATTGTAGAGCTAAGCGATTAAAATCGGGCGTGTGGTTAGCGCCCAAAACCGCCTTAAAGTAAGGGTTTTAAAAAGCGGTTTTTACGAGGTAAGTAATAATCGTCGTAATCAAGCGACACAATAATGCGCTCTGCTTTGCCAAGTAGTTCGCTGCGAGGGATCAAACCAATAACACGCGAGTCAGCACTGTGGTCGCGGTTATCACCCATTGCTAAATAATAATCTTCAGGAATAGTTATTTTATTAAAACCCGATAGCTGCGAAGGCGTATGCGCAACACGAATCGTGTGTTTGTGGCCATTTAAATCTTCTATTTTATCTAAAGAATCAATATTGCTTTGCAAGTTATTGTATTTAAGTTTAACGCCATTAATTTCTAGCTCGTTGTTATAAAGCGCTACCGTATCGCCTGGCACACCAATTACGCGTTTAATTAACCGGTTATCAGCAGCTTGTGAGTCAAATACAATAATATCGCCTGTTTGTGGGTCGGCTAATTTAACTAAAGGAATATGTGTAAAAGGGATGCGTATATCATAAGCCATTTTATCGGTTAAGATTCTGTCGCCTTCTAATATGGTGGGTTTCATCGAGCCTGTCGGTACTTCATACCAATCGGCAACTGCGCTTCTAAACACGCTCATCAGCGCAATAAATAAAATTAACGAACGGTTATTTTTCCAAAATTTATAAAGTGGCTTCATACCTAGTCCCTACCTATCATAAGTAATAGTATGACTAGCTTAATACCAAGCAGTTCAATGAATAATGTAACAAAAAGTGTGGTGATTTTAGGTAGAATTACCAAGGCTTATGCCTTGGTAAGGAGTAATTTGTGAAGCTTATTGCTGGTTTAGCTTGTCTTTCGCTTCTTTTACTTTTTCAAAGTCTAGGCCGAGTTCGTCGGTGGCTTCTTTAATTAAGTGCGGCTGAGTCATAACCACGGCCATTAACTGCTGAAGTTTTTCAGGCGGAATACCAAGCTCTTGTACTAATGCCATTGCCATCATTGGGTTTTGTGTAAAGGCCTCGAACAATGCTTTTACTTTTTCGTCGCTTACATTGTGCTCTTTAAGTATTGCTAGTATTGGGTTCATTTTTAACCTTGTGTGTTTTGTACGTATTTTATATTTACTAAATTATATTAGCTGAGCCATGCATTAACAACGCCAACACACGCCTCAGCGTTTCATCGGGTGGTTATTCTACAAGTAATACCGCTTTACCGGCATTTTCATTACGCTCTAAAATAGCATGCGCTTCGTTAGCATCGCTCCACGGTAGTGTTTTATACACGTTTAAGTCGTACTTTTTAGTAGCAATATCATTGTAAAAACGCGCAACTAGGTCATCGCGTAATTGGCGTTTGAACTCAATGCTACGGTTTCTAAGTGTTGATGCATGAAACGAAATACGTTTGCGTAGTAGCGCTGCAAAATCAACCTCAGCAAAACGCCCATCTAAAAAAGCGAGCATAATAATTTGGCAATCCATGGCAGCAATAGCCGCATTTTTATTTAAATAACTGCCCGATACAGGATCTACAATTGCATTTGCTAAAAGCTCATTTGCTTGCATATATTCTACAAAGTCAGTTGTTTTATAGTTAATGGCATGATCGGCGCCAAGGGCTTTTGCATGCTCGCATTTTTCATCTGAGCCGGCAGTAATAACCACCGTTGCACCTGCACTTTTAGCCATTTGAATAGCCGCACCGCCTACACCACTTGCCCCTGCATGAATAAGCGCTGTTTGGCCTTGTTGTAATTTACCAAGTTCAAAAAGCGCACCAAATGCTGTTAGGTACACTTCGCTAATAGCTGCACCTTCAACCATGGTTAAATCATCTGGCAATACCATTAATTGTTTAGCATCTATGGCAACGTATTCGCTGTAAGCCCCGCCTGCGCACAAGCTAAAAATACGTTTATTAAGCCAGCTTTTATCAACATCAAAACCAAGCTCAACCACTGTGCCTGCGCACTCTAAACCTAAAATGGGGCTATCCCCAGCTGGCGCTGGGTATTTACCTTGGCGCTGCATGCAATCAGCGCGATTTACACCTATGGCAGACACTTTTACTAGCACTTCGTGGCTTTTTAAAACCGGTTTATCGGTTTCACTAAATGCAAGGGTGCCACCCTCATGAGAAATATATTTCATTAATGCTCCGTATTTAGCCTTTTAATTAGGGCCTGTTAACCTTTCAGGATTAAAATTTGTTCAATCTAGGGGCCATTTAATCGCGGCGCGAGGTTTGTAACCTAGTGGACTCGATAACTGCTCCTGCGTTATTCTAATGACTTACATCCCTGTAAGAATAAGTAAAAATCGAGC
>NZ_DCYU01000012.1:0-12227 GCF_002331165.1 Pseudoalteromonas sp. UBA2102 | reverse complement strand
GCGCCCACTTTTGGTTCTTCACCTTTAAAAAGGCGCATAATATTAGTGCGATGACGAAATATAATTAGCACGGTAATAAAGGTTACCGGTAGGGTGTAAAGCGGTTTAATCAACCACGTATACAGTGGAGCAAGCGACACCGTGACCAAAGCGCCTAATGAAGAAAAGCGCGTAATAGCAACCACAATAATCCAAGTGCTTATTAATAGCCCCGCCAACGATAAACCAATCGGCAATAAAGAGCCAAATGCGGTAGCTACCGCTTTTCCGCCTTTAAAGCTAAAAAATAGTGGGTACATATGCCCTAAGCACGCGGCAACGGCGACCAAACCAAGTGCTAAAGGCGTTAGGTCTAAAAAATAAGCCCCCCATACGGGGATAGTGCCTTTTAAAATATCAAACACTAATACTAAGCACGCAGGAAAGGCTCCACCTAAACGATACACATTGGTGGCACCTGGGTTATTTGAACCGCTGCTGCGAGGGTCTGGCAGTTTGAATAGCCGAGACACTAATATAGCCGATGAAATCGACCCTAATAAGTAGGCTAAAACAAACAGTAAAATGGCTAACACAAAGTCCCTTATTTTTTAATTGTTATACCCATCGATAGCACTTTTACGCTATTATTGGCGGCACAATTTATCGTGAAAATTATTAACTGCTGTATTTTGCAGTTAATCTAGCTATTTGGCTATTGTAGAAGTAATTTTTACATATTTAAACACTGCTTAAAGCATATACAGTATTAATTTAATCAATGCATTGTATGCTTTGAGAGTGCTTATAGTTATTTGGAGTATCAATGGATAAGGTTTTTATATCTCAACTACACGTCGACACAATTATTGGAGTGTACGACTTTGAAAAAGAAAGTAAACAAAGCCTTTATTTTGATATTGAAATGCTCAGCGATATAAAGCCTGCAGCAGCAAATGATGACATTAATTTAGCACTCGATTATGCAAAAGTAAGCGAGCGAGTGATTGAGCACACTACGGCTAAGCCGGTTGAGTTACTTGAAACCTTAGTAGAGCAACTAGCAACTATTATATTAACCGAATTTAATACACCACAAGTAACAATTAGAGTGAGCAAACCGGCCGCTGTAGCGCAAGCAAACACCGTAGGTGTAGAAATAACACGCACAAAGGCTATGAGCTAAATGGCGCAAATTTATATCAGCTTAGGCTCAAATATAAATAAAGCGCATTATATTCGCTGTGCGCTTGATGCACTTGAGCAACACTTTACAGATATTGTGCATTCATCTGTTTTTGAAAGCGAAGCAGTAGGGTTTAAAGGTAATAACTTTTATAACTCGGTGGTGGCTGCTACCACATCAATGCCGCTTGAGCGTGTTTGTAAGTTATTAAAACAAATAGAGCGAGATAACGGGCGTAAAGCGGATGATAAAAAATTTAGCCCCCGTACATTAGATTTAGATCTGCTCTTTTACGATGACGTTATTTGCGACTTGCCTGCACAATTACCTCGCGATGAAATTACCAAAAACGCTTTTGTACTTCAGCCTCTTTGTGAAGTTGCCCCCAATTTTTATCACCCCGTTGCTAAGCAAACCATTGCTGCGCTATGGAGTGCGTATAACAACCCTCAACAAAAACTATGGAAGGTGGAGTTTTCTAACCCATGAGTATTTTAGAAATAATTATTTTAGCCCTGATTCAAGGATTTACTGAGTTTTTACCTATTTCGAGCTCAGCTCACTTAATTTTACCTTCGCAAATTTTGGGATGGGAAGACCAAGGCCTTGCTTTTGATGTGGCTGTGCATGTTGGTACGTTAATAGCGGTTGTTATTTATTTTCGTAAAGAAGTGGCTGATATTCTTAGCGCCTGGTTTAAATCGTTTGGCGCTCAAGGCACCACCGACGACAGCAAACTTGGCTGGTGGATTATACTGGGCACTGTACCTGCTGCGTTATTAGGCTTATTGCTAAAAGACGTTGTTGAGCTGTACCTACGCAGTGCCTGGGTTATAGCAGCTACGACTATTATTTTTGGTTTATTACTTTGGTACGCCGACGCCAAAGGTAAGCAAATGAAAACAATTTATCAGCTTAACTGGAAAACAGCGCTGCTTATTGGCTTTGCTCAAGCGGTGGCTATGATCCCAGGTACCTCTCGCTCTGGCATTACCATGACAGCGGGTTTATTGCTGGGCATGAACAAACAAAGCGCAGCGCGTTTTTCGTTTTTACTCGCTATACCTATTATTTCTATGATGGGTCTTTACTACACGATAGAGCTGGCTTTAGGCGATCATGTGGTTGATTGGAGCACATTAATTTTAGGTGTAGTCCTTTCGTTTTTATCGGCGTACGCCTGTATTTTCATGTTTTTAAAAGTGATAGAACGAATGGGCATGCTGCCGTTTGTAATTTACAGACTTTTACTTGGCGTAGGCTTAATTGTATTTTTAACGCTGTAATTTAGCTTATTACCAGCAAGCCCTCTTACTTAGGTAAGAGGGCTTTTTTATTTTATTAACGCTGTTTTAGCATCAGTGAATTGACGAGACGCGCATAGTCACGAAGCCTAAAATTTGGCATTATAGCGCCATTAAACTTCACAGACGTGCGAAGTACGAAAGGATTTAAAAAGTTATGCATATTCATATATTAGGCATTTGCGGCACCTTTATGGGCGGTATAGCGGCTATTGCTAAATCGCTTGGCCATAAAGTGACTGGCTCTGATCAAAATGTTTACCCGCCGATGAGCACTCAACTTGAGCAGCTGGGCATTGAGCTAACCCAAGGTTACGACGTAAAACAGTTAGAGCCAAAGCCAGATATGGTGGTTATTGGTAATGCCATGAGCCGAGGTAACCCCTGTGTAGAATATGTGTTAGATAAAGGCTTGCCGTATACATCAGGGCCAGAGTGGCTTAAACATAACCTATTGCAAAATGCTTGGGTGCTTGCGGTGGCAGGCACACACGGCAAAACCACCACATCAAGTATGCTGGCGTGGATTTTAGAGTATGCAGGTTTAAAACCCGGGTTTTTAATTGGTGGCATAGTTCAAAACTTTGGTGTGTCAGCGAAAGTGGGCGAAACCCCGTTTTTTGTAATAGAAGCGGATGAATACGATACCGCTTTTTTTGATAAGCGCAGCAAGTTTGTGCATTACTTACCACGTACGCTCATTTTAAATAACCTTGAGTTTGACCACGCCGATATTTTTGACGATCTAAACGCAATAAAAAAACAATTTCATCACTTAATGCGTACATTACCTCATACTGGCAAGGTAATTTGGCCAAAAGACGATGTCGCACTTGATGATGTTATTAAGCAAGGGCTCTGGAGCGAAAGTGAAACCCTAAATGGTGATTGGCATTATGACTTGCTAAGCGCTGATGGTAGCCAATTTAATGTGCTTTTAAACAATGAACTTCAAGGCACAGTTAATTGGCAGGCAATAGGCGAGCATAATGTTAAAAATGCCATTATGGCTATCGCGGCAGCGCGCCATGTAGGTATAGCCGTTGAGCATAGCATTGCAGCGCTTGAAGAGTTTATTAGCCCTAAACGGCGTATGGAGCTTAAAGCCGACATAAATAACATTAAAGTGTACGACGATTTTGCGCACCACCCAACAGCCATTAAAACCACGCTTGCGGGGTTACGTGCAAAAGTGGGTGATGAAAAAATTATTGCTATTTTAGAGCCTCGCTCAAACACCATGAAGATGGGTGTACACCAACATACGCTACTTGCTTCGTTAAGTGATGCCGATGACGTGCTGTTATTTGAGCCCGATAACCTAAATTGGTCTCTTAAATCGCAAGCCGATAATGCCGGTATGCAGTGTTTTAATAGTACGCAAATGATTATTGACACTGTGCTTGAAAATATAATGCCAAATCAGCACATATTAATTATGAGCAATGGCGGTTTTAATGGCTTACATCAACACTTAGTTGATGGTTTAGCTAAAAAATACAGCGGAGAATAATGTGCAGTTTAAAGATAAAATTACACTGGCGTTTAGTGGTGCTTCAGGCGCGCCTTACGGTTTAAGATTGCTTGAAGTATTACTCGCGCAGCAATTTCAAGTGTATGTACTTATATCAAGTGCTGCGCGCGTGGTGCTTGATACAGAGTCAAACATTAAACTCTCAGCTAATGAAGATAAAGCAACCGAGCAGTTAAGCGCTTTATTTAATGCCAAGCCAGAGCAGTTAAAAGTATTTGGTAAAGATAACTGGTTTAGCCCTGTAGCTTCAGGCTCTGCGGCGCCTAAAAAAATGGTAGTATGCCCGTGCAGTGCAGGGTCTGTATCTGCTATTGCGCTCGGTGCATCAGATAACCTACTCGAGCGTGCAGCCGATGTAGTTATTAAAGAGCGAGGGCAATTAATTTTAGTGCCACGCGAAACTCCCTTTAGCGAAATCCACCTTGAGAATATGTTAAAGCTTGCGCGTTTAGGGGTCACTATTATGCCCGCTGCGCCTGGTTTTTATCACAAGCCACAACGTATTGAAGACTTAGTTGATTTTATGGTGGCGCGAATTTTAGATCATTTAAACATTGAACATAACCTAACTAAACGTTGGGGTTATGGTGAGGGTAAATAATGAATAAGCAAAATGTTGCTTTAAATATAGAAGGCCTGACCAAGGTTTATAAAAACGGTGTAGAGGCCGTGAAAGGTGTTGATTTACAAGTTTTTGAAGGCGACTTTTTTGCCTTACTTGGCCCAAATGGCGCCGGTAAGTCGACCACTATTGGTGTTATATCGTCCTTGGTAAATAAAACACAAGGTAAGGTGGAAGTGTTTGGTCACAACATCGATACTGACCTTGAAGCTGCTAAAGCGCATTTAGGCCTTGTGCCACAAGAGTTTAACTTTAGTCAGTTTGAAACGCTTGGCCAAATATTGGTAAATCAAGCAGGCTATTACGGTGTTACCCGCGCAGAAGCGCATAAGCGTGCCGATAAATATTTAACTCAGCTTGGCTTATTAGAAAAAAAAGACAAGCAAGCACGTACGCTTTCAGGGGGTATGAAACGCCGTTTAATGATTGCCCGCGCATTAATGCATGAGCCAAAGCTACTAATATTAGATGAACCCACTGCAGGGGTTGATATAGAGCTGCGCCGCTCAATGTGGGACTTTTTACGCCAAATTAATGAGCAAGGCGTAACGATTATTTTAACCACGCATTACCTTGAAGAAGCTGAGTTGTTATGTAAAAACATCGCCATTATTGATACTGGCCGTATTGTTGAAAACACCACTATAAAAGCGTTACTAGCTAAGCTTGATAAAGAAACCTTTGTGCTTGATTTAAAACAGCCAGCACAGCCAGTCACCCTTGAGGGGTACTCGTTTAGCATGCCTGATGAACACACCATAGAAGTTGAAGTGGCTAAATCTCAAGGGTTAAATGCAGTTTTCAGTGCGCTAACCGAGCAAGGCAACACTGTTTTGAGTATGCGTAATAAAGCAAACAGATTAGAAGAGTTATTTGTAGGATTACTAGAGCAAGGGCGGGGCGAATAAATGTTTAAATATGGCGTAGCCTTAAAGAGTTTATGGATTAAAGAGTGTATTCGTTTTTTACGTATTTGGGTGCAAACCTTAGTACCGCCGGCGATTACGATGAGTTTATACTTTGTTATTTTTGGTAATTTAATTGGCTCACGTATTGGTGAAATGGGTGGTTTTAGCTACATGGAATTTATTGTTCCGGGGTTAATAATGATGTCGGTTATTACCAACTCATATTCTAATGTTGCTTCTAGTTTTTATTCAACCAAGTTTCAAAAAAGTATTGAAGAGCTATTGGTTGCGCCTGTGCCTAATTACATAATTGTACTTGGTTATATGGGCGGCGGTATGACCCGCGGCATGATGGTAGGCTTTATTGTTACCTGTGTATCGCTATTGTTTGTGGATATTCAAATACACAATATATTTGTAATTATGGCGACGGTAATTTTAACCTCAGCGGTGTTTGCACTAGGTGGTTTAATTAACGCTATTTACGCCAATAGTTTTGACGATATTAGTATTATCCCAACCTTTATTTTAACGCCACTAACATACTTAGGTGGCGTATTTTATTCAATTACGCTACTGCCAGAGTTTTGGCAAAATATATCGCAAATAAACCCAATTATTTATATGGTTAATGCGTTTCGTTATGGCTTTTTAGGCGTGTCGGATGTTGATTTAAGTGTCGCGCTTGGCGTTATATTAGTATTTATTACGGTGCTATTTACTTTAGCGCTAACGTTAATTAAAAAAGGTGTGGGGCTTAGACATTAATGAGCGATGCAAATTCACGCAGTATTGTATCTAATCAGGCGGGTATACACGAAAAGCTTGATGAAATCGTTAACAAGCATTTAAACGCAGAGTTTAAAAAGCCTATTGCTGAACACACTCAACAAGCGTTTGATGAAGTCAATGAGCAGGTTCAAGCTTTTAATGGACCGCTTATTATAGACTCATGTTGTGGAGTAGGGGAGAGCTCGGCTAATTTAGCTAAGCGCCACTCAGATGCATTAATTATTGGTATTGATAAATCGTCACATCGCTTAGATAAGCACGATGTTGAATATAAACAAACAGACAGCGGCCAGTACATTTTGGTACAAGCTGACTTAAACGACTTTTGGCGTTTAGCTGTGGCTGCTAATTGGCAGCCTACTCATCATTATTTGCTTTATCCTAACCCATGGCCTAAATCTAAGCATATCCAACGTAGGTGGCACGGCGCGGCTATTTTTCCGTTTATTGTTAAGCTAGGCGGTCGCTTAGAGGTGCGCAGTAACTGGGATATTTATGTAAAAGAGTTTGCCAGAGCGCTTGAGCTATCGGGACACCCTTGTGAGGTGACGCTGTATGAATCAAACGAAGCAATTACTCCGTTTGAGCGTAAATACTGGGCCAGCGGCCAACAAAGCCATCGTTTAGTGATAGATCTTTAAACGGCCACTTCCTCTTGGCTTGATGAGTTAACATGTGGCGCTGGGTAAGCAAAGTAATTGCCTTGCATCAGCGCCACATCTACATTTTTAAGCGCATTTTCAATACTTATATTTTCTACCGACTCTGCCATGAGCGTTAAACTAAGTTGCTTCGCAGCATGAACTGTATGCTCAATAAATAAGGCTATATTTTCATCACTTACTGCTTGTTTTACTAATGCGCCGTCGAGTTTTATACCGTTTACTTCAAGCTTTAGCGCATTCGAAATATTTGAATAACCACTACCAAAACCAGTAATAATGACATTCACCCCTTTGGTTTTTACCATAGAAATAAACGTTTTAACCTCTAAAAAATTAGTAATAGCGTGTGACTCTAAAAGGCCAAGCGTTATGTTTTCTGGGTGCGGGTAGCGCTTAAGCTCGCTAGCAATGTATTCACTCAAACTAGGGTCGAGTATATCTTTATCGCTGATATTTAAGCTCCAGCATATATCTGTTTTTCTAAACCGCTCTATACATTGGCTAAATAGCGTGCGCGTTAGTAGTCCGCCGATTCTTGAGCGGCTCACTACATTTAAAAATGAGTCGGGTTTTAAAATTTCGCCATTTTTAGTCACCATTCTGGCTAAGCATTCGTAATGTACAACTTCATTATTGGTGGTGTTAAACATAGCTTGAAAATAAGGCACTATGCGGTTGTTATCAAATGCTTCTTGAACCTCTTTGGCAAGGCTTACATTGTATTGATACTGGTTTTTTACATCGCTCATTACTTTTGAGTAGCTAACAACCTTACCGCGCCCATGTTTAGCCTGAAGCGTTGCAATGTGCGCGTTTTCAATCAGTAGTGATTTATTACCACTGGCGATACCTGCGCAGTAAGTTATATAAATAAATGGGTTAGTTAATACCGGGCTGCTTGCGTTATACGACTCAACTAAATCGCTCAGTTCGCTGCTTTTAAAGCTTTTAGGGGTAAGAACGGCAATTTTATTAGTAGCAAGGCGATACACCTTACAGCTTTGCGGGCTGCGGCTTTGATAATGACTGAGCAAGTTTTTCATTACGTTGTCGCCAACTTGAGTGCCATAAAAGCTATTAATATCTTCAATTTCGTTCACCCAAATAATGGCAAGCTGCATGTGATGTGAATTACTCTTTTTGATAAAGTACTCAAGCGCAATATGATTGGCAAAGCCCGTACTGGCATCTGTTGCTAGGGTACGCTTTAACAAATATATATAAATAGCTGCAACCAGTACCGCAATAAAAAAGAAAAAACACGCCGTTATTATGGCTTTAGTGACACTGTATTGAAGCTTTTTATTTAAATCATCTAAGGTTATGTCGGCACCCGTAATGTAGGTAGTACCATATTTATCTACAAAGGGAATAAAAACAGTTTTAAAATCACCCCATTGGTCGCTAGATTGCTCAAAAACAGGCTCGGTAGAATAAAACGCGCCCCTGTTAATGTCGGTGGCCTCTGGGTATAAATCAAGAAATTGCGTAACACGTGCGTTTTCTTGATCGTCTTTGGTGTAGCTGGATGAGGTAAAGTAAACTTTGTTATCGCGCATGATCATCGAATAAACGTAAGCTATATCAAGCGCTTGTGCAAGCTCTGAGAGTTGTTTGCTTTTAGTTTGGTAAACCGAAAAACTAATATCGTAGCCTTGGCTAATTCTATCGTGGTAACTTTGCCCTAAAATATGTTTTACGCTGGTGGCGGCATTTAGAAGGCGCTCATCGACAGCGTGCATTATTTCGCTACGCGCTGAGCTATAGGTGTAATAAACATAGACTAATAAACTGACCAAAAACAATGTAAAGCCAGCTATAAACCACTTCCCTTTTAATTTCCCTGTGAGCATACTTGTCCCTTATTGTTACACACATTAAGTATACGCATAAATGCAATTTGCCCAAAACTAAAATGTGACTTTTTAATAAAATCCTATTATTGAAATTTTTTTACAATATTTGTCATCCGTTTAGTCGCTTTTATGGCTTAAAGGGAGACATTTTACTTATATTGCAGTAAAGTTAGCGCAATTTTTAAAAGAAGCACGCTGCTTATAATAGCGCCATAGTTTGGCATTTTTAACTGTTAAACGCGTGTTTTAGCTACACACACACTAGGTATAAAGATGGATCAAAAGCGTTGTGCCGTCGCCTCTAAAGAAAGCCTTAAGCGTATATTTACTGTACCTGAAGCGCCAGACTCAACTTTAAGCAAAATTGAGCTTGAAATTTCGAGTAATTTAGCAGGGTTTTTAAACGAAAATATAGCGGCAATTGAAAAACCATTACACGAAATTGAAAAAGATTTTCAGGCTGCGGTGATCCCAGAAAACCCAACGTTTGTATCTGCTTACGCCCAAGATATTATGGAGCAGCTAGTTGCCCATTCGGTACACACGGCTGCGCCTAGCTTTATTGGGCATATGACATCGGCTCTTCCGCATTTTTTACTACCGCTTTCAAAATTGATGGTGGGGCTTAATCAAAACCTAGTAAAAATAGAAACCTCAAAAGCATTTACGCCCCTAGAGCGCCAAGTACTAGGTATGATGCATCATTTAGCTTACTCGCAAGATGAGTCGTTTTATTCTAAATGGATGCACAGTGCTAAAACATCACTCGGTGCTTTTTGTTCTGGTGGTACAGTTGCAAACATAACGGCACTGTGGATTGCACGTAACCGCTTATTAAAACCCGACGGCAGCTTTAAAGGCATTGCCGCTCAAGGGCTCGTTGCCGGTATGCTGCATTATGGCTACAAAGGGCTGGCCGTTTTAGTGTCGGAGCGAGGGCATTACTCTTTAGGTAAATCAATTGACTTACTAGGCATCGGCCGTGAAAATTTAATTGGTGTAAAAACCTGCGAAAATAATAAGGTTGATGTGAATGCCATGCGCGAAAAAGCCTTAGAGCTTGAATCGCAAGGCATAAAAGTTATGGCGATTGTTGGGGTTGCTGGCACAACCGAGACCGGTAATATCGACCCTCTTGATGATATGGCCGATTTAGCACAGCAAATAAACTGTCATTTTCACGTTGATGCAGCGTGGGGTGGGGCAACGCTTTTATCGCAAACGCATCGCCCATTATTAAAAGGAATTGAGCGCGCAGATTCAATTACCATTGATGCACACAAACAAATGTATGTGCCAATGGGCGCAGGCTTGGTGTTATTTAAAGACCCAACTGCTACGGATGCAATAGAGCACCATGCAGAGTACATATTACGTAAAGGTTCAAAAGATTTAGGAAGCCATACACTTGAAGGCAGCCGCCCAGGTATGGCTATGTTAGTACATGCTTGCTTACGCGTTATTGGCCGCAAAGGCTACGAAATGCTTATTGATCGTAGTATCAAAAAAGCACATTACTTTGCTGATTTAATTAAAGCGGATGAAGACTTTGAGCTGATTTCAGAGCCTGAGCTGTGTTTGCTTACATACCGCTATGTGCCTAAACAAATTAAACAAGCCATAGCCCAAGCAGATGCCGCAACACGGTTAGAAATTTTCGCGTCGCTCAATCGCTTTACTGCCAGTATGCAAAAACGCCAACGTGAATCAGGGCGCTCGTTTGTATCGCGTACTCGCTTAACCCCTTCAAAATACGATAATCAGCCGACAGTGGTATTTAGAGTTGTATTGGCTAATCCGCTCACATCGGGTGTTATATTAAAAGAGATTTTAGCTGAGCAAAAAGAGCTTGCTAAAACAGACCCTGTATTTAAAAAGTATTTAAGTAAGTATATGCAGTAACGCCTAGGTATAAGCTAAAACACAGGCGCCAATGGGCGCCTTTGTTATTTTTGCTGTGAGTTTTTAATACAGTCTTCTTTTTAAGCGTTAAAGCAGTTTGCCCTAATAATGTCAGTTATAATTTTTTGCGATGGGTTTATTTTCTCCATTGCTAAAAATTCATCAGGTTGGTGGGCTTGGTTAATTGAGCCTGGCCCCATGACTATTGTTTCACAGCCAAGTTGCTGTATAAACGGAGCTTCTGTGCAATAATTTACTGCAACTGCTTTTTCTCCTGCAATTTTTTCTGCCATTTTAACGAGTGCGCTATCAGTGCTACCACTAAAAGCTGGAATGGGCTCGTGTAAATCGATTACGCTCACTGCGCTTGGGTATTGCGCGTTTATATCGCTGGTAGCATCAATAAGTAAAGCTTGTAAGTCTTTAATGCTTAACCCTGGGAGCGGGCGCATGTCTATGTGCATTTCGCAGCAGCCACAAATTCGATTTGCGTTGTCGCCACCATGAATATTACCTAAATTTAAGGTAGGGTAAGGTATTTCAAAATGTTCAACTGAATATTTATTCTTTAACTGCTCTTTTAAGATCAGCAACTTTGTAATCACTTTATGCATGACTTCGATGGCGTTAAGACCACGTTCGGGATCGGAACTATGACCTGAGCGGCCAATCACTCTTATAGCCGTGCTCATATGTCCTTTGTGAGTAAATACAGGAGTCATATCAGTAGGTTCACCAATAATACAACGCGCAGGTTTTAAATTAGGATGCTTACAAATTTGCTGCGCTCCCGCCATGGTGGTTTCTTCATCGGCCGTGGCAAGTATTAAAATAGGTTGTGTTTGCTGTTTTATATCAAGCTCACTAATAGCTTGTAATACAAAAGCAAAAAAGCCTTTCATATCAATACTACCTAACCCATATAAGTTATTGTTATGTTCAGTGAGTTTAAACGGGTCGTGGTTCCAGCGGCTATCGTCAAACGGTACGGTGTCTGTATGGCCTGCAAGCATTAAGCCGCCATCTCCTTCCCCCCGCTTAGCAAGTAGGTTGTAACGGCCTTTTCCACCTTCTAACTCTATAATTTCGCAAGTAAAACCTAAACTTTCGCACCAACGTGCTAGCAACTCTATTACCCCTTTATTACTCATACAAAGCTCATCTTCTATTGCACTAATAGAGGGGGCAGCAATGAGTTGTTGGTACATAGAGATAAATGACGGCAAAGACATAAAAAAATCCAAAATAATTATTCAATTTAATTGCATAACAATATAAAAGTATTTATGATGAATATCAATTCACTTTTTAAGCATAAATATATTAAGTATAGCCATGAAGATAATGCGACGATAATCAACAATTCATTGAGAAAAGTATTAGCTAGCATCTAAGCTAGTGTAAGCGAACACCACACCTATTTAGTAGTAAATTTATAAACGAGTAAAAAATGAATGTAGCGATTATTGGCGCAAGCGG
>NZ_DCYU01000007.1:0-7112 GCF_002331165.1 Pseudoalteromonas sp. UBA2102 | reverse complement strand
TGACGGTTAAATAGGAGAGTTAATCATGTCATCTCTTTCTAATTTTAAAAAAAGTGCGCTTATTTTACTGTTAGCCAGCTCACTAGCAGCATGTGGCGATAACGATAATAACGACTCTATTGAAGATCAAGAACCTGTGGTTGTTGTAGAGCCCGAACCTGTTGTTTATGAGTTTACTATCACTTTTAGTAACTTAACGGCTGGACAACCACTATCACCACTCTCGGTCATTGCATTTGATGAAACCCCACCATGGAAATTTGGTGAAACGGCTTCTGTCGGTTTAGAAATGATTGCAGAAAGCGGCGCTAATGAAGAGTACCTTAGCGATGAAAATGCACTTGCTTCAGTCTCGGCTGAAGGCGGCATTGGCCCTGGCGAAACAACCTCTGTAACCCTTTTAGTTGATGCACAAGATGTTCTTAATTTATCTTTTGCTGCCATGCTTGGGAATACAAATGACGCTTTTACCGGTCTTAGTTCTGTAGATGTATCAACATTGGAAGTAGGCAGTTCAATATCACGAACGACGCCCGTTTACGATGCAGGTACGGAGGCGAATACAGAAACAGCTGACACTGTGCCTGGTCCCGCTGCTGGCGGCGAAGGGTTTAACGAAATACGCGACGATATTGCCGATATAATCACAATGCACCCAGGTGTTGTGTCTAATCAAGATGGCTTATCAACCTCTGCACTAGGTGCTGAACATAAGTTTGATAACCCAGTATCAAAAATCGTGATCACTCGTACACAGTAAAACAGCTTGTAATGGGGATGTGAGGCGACACGGATGTCCCTTTTTTACGAGGTTAACCATGCGGCACGAAAAAATACTGGTAGTAGAAGACGACAGAGAAATAGGGCAATTAATAACAACTCAACTTGCTGCGTTAAATTTGCATGTTGACCATGTTGTAAGCGCTGAGCTCGCACTAAAAAAAATAGCAAAACAACCTTACGGGCTTATTTTACTGGATATAAACCTGCCACAAATGGATGGCTTGAGTTTATGCCGTAAAATTAAAGAGCACTACCCTACCATTTCCGTTATTTTACTTACCGCGCTCAGCAGCGATATGGACCGTGTAATTGGCCTTGAAATGGGTGCTGATGACTATATTTGTAAACCCTTTTTTGCTCGCGAATTACAAGCCCGCGTTAAAACACAATTACGCCACCGCTCACAACTTCTAGCGATTCAAAATAACGAAAACGACAGCCCGTGCAACGAACAAACGCTAAATATAGGCTCACTCAATATTGAATTTAGCTCACATCAAGTTTATTTAGACGAACAAGCACTTAACCTCACCGCCACTGAATTTGATTTACTGGTATATTTTGCTCGCCACCCAAACCATGTTTTTAGCCGCCAGCAATTGCTCGACAAAGTATGGGGGTATCAGCACAGCGGGTACGAGCATACCGTTAACTCACATATAAATAGGTTACGCGCCAAACTTGAGCTACATCATCAAGCGCCTATTATCGAAACCGTTTGGGGCGTTGGCTACAAACTAAATCCAAGCCAACTTACTTAAGAGCCTTATTATGAACCTATCTTTGTATCAAAAATTAGCGGTGTCGTTGGTGGTTATATTTTGCTTTATTTGTGCACTCGTATACAGCTGGAGTAAACAACTAGAGCTCACCTCAAAACATCATGGCGAGCAAAACCTGCACTTAGCCCTTGCTGAGCATTTAGTACAAGATAACCCATTAATAAAAGAGGGTGTATACGACTACGCAGCCCTAGAAAACCTATTTCATACCTTAATGTTATTAGGCCCCGCATTTGAGTTTTATTTTGTAGATGAAAACGGAAAAATCCTCACTTACTCAGCAAAGCCTGGTAAAGTTAAACGCACTCATATTAATTTAGCCCCCTTAAAAAAGCTGATTAACACCCCAGCTGCAGCGCCAATTTATGGTGATGATCCAAGAAATAAAGCGCAGCAAAAAATATTCTCTGTAGCGCCTGTTTTTAATAACGATAAGCTGCAAGGGTACTTGTATGTAATTATTGGCGGTGAAGCTTACGATACCTCTTTAAACACAATTAAAAATAATGACAAACTATGGCTTGCCGCATTATGGCTTGGAGCTGCACTTGCATTTTTACTGATTGCGATGCTTATTTTACTGCGCTTTTTTACCAACCCTATTCAGCGATTAGCCCGTGATGTAAGCAATATTGAAGCAGCTAATTACAGCCTTACCGATACCAAACTTAGTAACTATTCGACCCAAAAAAGTAACGAAGTGCACAGTTTAGGCCGTAACATTCAAGCTATGGTTACCCGTATTGACGAGCAATTTAAAGCACTTGAGCAAAGCGATAAACAGCGCAAAGAGTTGCTTACCCACTTATCTCACGATTTAAGAACCCCCCTTGCCTCTTTGCAGGGGTTTTTAGAGGTGCTTAATCAGTCGGGGGCGCAATTAAGTGCTCAAGAACAACGTGAGTACTTACATGTATCCCTTAATAACTGCGCGCAGCTTAAACAGCTTATTGAACAAATTTTTGAATTAGCCCATTTAGAAAACGGCGAAATAAGCATTCACAAAGAAACCTTTAATTTAGGTGAGCTTATTTACGATTGCATTGCTAAGTTTTCTCTAACCGCCGAGAAAAAAGGCCTTAACTTAACGGTAGAGCCCGCAATTTGCGATTTTCCTGTTGTAGCCGATATTGCAAAACTTGAGCGTGTTTTAAGTAATTTAATCGATAACGCAATAAGGCACACACCTAAAGGCGGCAGCATAGCTGTAAACGTTAAGCGTATTGATGAAAAGCAATTATTTGTGCAGGTTTCTGATACCGGCGTGGGTATTAAGCATGATGAGCTAAACGCGATTTTTAATCCGCATTACCAGGCTTCAAATTCAAATAACGAAGGGCGCCAACAAGGTGGCTTAGGGTTGGCTATTTGTAAGGGGTTACTAAAACTTATGGACAGTGAAATAAATGTACAAAGTGAGCTGGGCAAAGGCACTATGTTTAGCTTTAACTTGCCGCAAAAAATAAAGGTATAGCCAACGGCTATACCTTTAGAACATTACTTAATTTTGATTTACTTATTTTTTAATACCGGCTAAATCAAGCATAAATGCATAGTTTAGCGCAGTATCTTCTAGGCGTTTAAAGCGACCAGACGCCCCGCCATGGCCGGCTTCCATATCTATTTTAAACAGCAGTTTATTATCATCTGTTTTATAGTCACGCAGCTTTGCAACCCACTTAGCCGGTTCAAAGTATTGAACTTGTGAGTCATGTAAACCGGTAGTCACTAACATATTAGGATACGCTTGCTTTGAGACTTGATCATACGGCGAGTACGACAGCATGTAATCGTAATATTCTTTTTCATTTGGGTTACCCCACTCACCATACTCATTGGTAGTAAGTGGTATGCTTGCATCAAGCATAGTAGTGACCACATCAACAAAAGGCACTGCTGCAACCACCCCTTTATATAGCTCTGGTGCTTGGTTAACCACCGCGCCCATTAATAAACCACCAGCACTACCACCGTAGGCAAATATTTCGTATTTTGCGCCATAACCTTGTGCCACTAATGATTTGGTTACATCAACAAAGTCGTTAAAAGTGTTCTTTTTAGTTAATAATTTTCCGTCTTCATACCATGGGCGCCCTAACATTTGCGAACCACGCACATGCGCTATAGCAAACACAAAGCCACGGTCTAATAAGCTTAAACGTGAGCTTGAAAAAGTAGGGTCCATAGTGGCGCCGTACGAGCCATAACCATATTGCAGTAATGGGTTTGTGCCATCCTTTTTAAATGCATCTTTACGGTACACTAAGCTTACGGGGACTTTTATACCATCGCGCGCCTTTATAAAAATACGCTCCGAGGCATAGTTATCTGCGTTAAAATCACCTAACACGGCTTGCTGTTTAAGTAGGGTTTTATCACCTGATTTAAGGTCTATATCGTACGACGAAACCGGTGTCGTCATACTGGTATAATAAACACGTAATTTGTCGCTGTTTATATCGTTGTTGCCATAGCTTGCAATGGTATAGGCACTGTCGTTAAAGCTTAGCGTGTGCTCATCTCCTGTCGATAAATGGCGAACAATAAGGCGCGACTGACCCAACTCTCGCTCTTGATATACAAGGTAGTCTTTAAATAAATCAACGCCTTCTAGCTTAATATCATCGCGCGGCGCAATTACCGTTTGCCAATTTGCTTTATCATGCGCTTTATCTACATCCACCTTCATAAGCTGAAAGTTAACCGCATTTAAGTTAGTGACGATGTAATACGTATTGCCAAGCTTTGAAATACTGTATTCTAGGTCGTCCTCACGCTCAATTAAGCGCTTAGGTTTAGCTTTATTATCATCTGCGCTGAGTACCGACATACCAGAGGCATTGGTGCTGCTGTGCCAAATATATATTTCTGAGCCATCTTTGCTCTTACTAATACCCGTGTAATAACTTGTATCAGCCTCTTCGTAAATAAGTTCATCATCGCTTTGCGGTGTACCTAACGTATGGCGAAAAACTTGATAGCCAAGTAAGGTTTGTGCATCTTTTTTAATGTAGTAAAAGGTTTTATTATCGTTTGCCCAAATAACGCCGCCATTTGTTCCCTCAAGCGTGTCTTCGAGTAATTGACCTGTGGTTAAATCTTTTACCTTTATGGTGTAAATTCTACGGCTAACGGTGTCTTCCCCGTACGCCATTAAATTTCCGTTAGTACTTACAGATAAGCCACTTACAGCAAAGTAGTCGTGATCTTTGGCCAACGCATTTACATCTAAAATAACTTGCTGATCAGTGCCTTTAAAATCGCTACTGCGAACATAGGTAGGGTATTCGTTTTCGCCACGCGTTTGCGATGAATAAAAATAGTCGCCTTTTTTAACAGGCACCGAGTCATCGTCTTTTTTAATACGCCCTTTTAACTCTTCAAATAACTTATCTTGCAATGTTTGAGTATGCGCAAGCATTGCCTCGGTATAAGCGTTTTCAGCATTTAAGTAACTTATAACGTCTGGCGCTTTACGCTCGTCATCACGCAACCAGTAGTAATCATCAATACGCGTATCGCCATGAATCGTCATTTCATGAGGTACTTTTTTAGCAATTGGCGCCACGGCGCTCACTGGTTTTTCTGTTTGTTGTGTTTGCATAGTAGTTGCTGTATCTGAAGGTGTACTTTTTGGCGCATTATCACACCCGGCTAGCACAGCGAGTGATAACGCGGCTAGCGTGAATGAAGAACGAATCATTATGAAATCTCTATGGTTTTTATTATTGGTGCTATTAAATATACCTAATAATAAAGCGTGGTGTAATTTAGTTTGTGAAGCTATGTAAAAAGGGAGCCGAGGCTCCCTTTAAAATAACGTGCTAGTTATAAAATTACTTTTGTTTACGACGACGCATAAATGCAAACGGCGCAGCAAGTAATGTTAACCAAGCTAGTGAGCCCGATGAACCATTGCTTTCAGGCTCTGGTGTTGGCGTCACTGGCTGAGGGTCTGCAATGGTATCGTTAACAACGATTGATACCATAGTTTCTTCGGCGCTAGTGCCTGATGCTTCACGCACTGTGTATGTAAAGCTATCTTCACCAGAGAACTGTGCATTTGGCGTATAATCAATCGTGCCATCTTCATTCACGGTTGTAGAGCCATTTGCAGGTGCAGAAACCACCTCAACAGTTGATGCCACTAAGCTGCCTTTAATTCTTACACCTTTATGGGCAGAGAATTCTGCGTTTTCTGTTTCTGAAGAGGCTACTGCGTCAAATACAAAACGCGACTCAGCCATATCATTAGCTAATACATCAATAGTCACTGTTTGTTCTTCATCAACTTCTACTGCATCTGCGGCTGTGTAATGGCTGCGATCTTTTGCAAAGGCTTGATATTGAATATCAACAACACCGCCTTTGATTTGATCGACTAAGTAGCCACTACCAATAGCATTACCCGTTGGAACTGTGTCCAGCATTGCACCTACGTTGCCATCAGCAGACTCTACACCCGCTGAGTAAGGCGCAGGTAAAGCAGGCACATCAATGTAGTTCATACGAACTTCATCAGTGCCTTCTTTTAAGATCACTTGGAACGTGTACTTATCACCTAAAGAACTACCCCAAAGCTCAACGTCATGCCATTCTACAACTACATAGCCGCTATCAAATTTAGCCACATAAAGATCACCGCCACCGCTCGTGCCACCAGCTAAATCAAAGTCAGCCCAAAGCGGCGCAATAACACCATTAGGTGTACGTGCATTAGGCATTGCTTGAGGGCTCCAAGAGTTAGTTGTATTTACATCTGCACCAACAGCAATAAAGCCGTTATCTGAGATAGTAAATGCTGAGTACTCTTTCCCATCAAAAATAAAGTCAGCTTCAACCGTAATGGTTATCTCATCACACCCGTCAGGACATGCTTGTGGTTCAATGCCTTCATCAGCCAATGAGAAGGTACCTAAGAAATCACTGCTGTTAATAGCAAATTCTTTTGGTCCCAATGTACCCGTCCAGGTTAGCTCTTTATTGTCTTCACTTAATGTTACTTCACCTGCACCATTAGTCACTTCAACAACAGGGGCAGCACCTTTAAGAAGCTCCGCATTTTCGTCAAGGTTTACATTTACTGATAGCTCGTCAGTGAACAGAGTATTATTAAATTGCACTCCTATTTTTGCAGGAGTAGAAGAATTTAAAGAATCGGCATCGACTGTTGCACTAAACACACTGCTATTTGTTGCTTCGTTATCGTAAATAGCAAATGGTAAGTGAGCGATTTGACCTGTCTCAGTATGAGTCCACACTACGTGGCCAAAGTTCCAACCTTTTACATCGTTAAATGTTGAATCAATATCTAAGTTAAATTCAGCCATGTCAGTGCTTGTTTCTGTACCTTCTGCATCCGTTGAAGTAGAACCATGCGCGCCAAGCATAACGGTGCTAGGCGAAACTGTAATTTCAGCGCCTTGCATATCAGTTACTACTTTTGCAGTCCACTCACCAGCAACATCAGTCATATTTTGCACGGTATTTGAGAAACTACAAACACTTAAACAACTAGGGTCAGCGTAAGAGCCATGATCAAATGTA
>NZ_DCYU01000020.1:0-25486 GCF_002331165.1 Pseudoalteromonas sp. UBA2102 | reverse complement strand
GGCTCCAAATAAGAGAAACCCGTTGCAGCGATGTAACGGGTTTTTTGCTGCCTGGGATTTAATAAATAGCCGAACTCAGTAGAAAAACGAAACAGCTCGAGGGCGAGCCCTACGAAAGGCCGACCCGACACAATGATAATGTAGCATTTGCTATGTGACTCTCTACCGCTGTGGGCACTACGACATTGCCAGGCTCCAAATACAAGAAAGCCCGACTCGCAAGAGCCGGGCTTTTTTACGTCCGCAGAAAAGTTAAATGCGGACAATTAATGCACACTCATCTACTTCGTCGAGTGAGCGGAGCGACACCCGACGCTAAAAAACATCGATTTATAGTATTCTTATTTCATGAGTGGGATTACCAGATATTGCTCACAAAGTATCCACCCCCACCGTAGCGTGGGTTGAGTATCACGAAACCCGCGGATAAGGCTCGCCGCACATCTTTGTATGGTAAATATAGCGTTTCAGCAGTGAGCTTTACGAGTACTTTAGCGTAATTATGCTTGTGCGAAGTTAGATTTATTACCTAGCCAGCGATGAATTAAGGGGTCTATAAGGTCGGGGTTTTGCTTTAGCATTTGTTGAGCAATGGGCCTGACTTGATTTAGCGTGTGTTTATCTCGAGTAAGATCCGCTATTTTAAATTCTGCTAAGCCAGTTTGTTTAGTGCCGAGCACTTCACCTGGCCCACGTATTTCTAAATCTCGCTCTGCGATGACAAAGCCATCGTTACTGTCTCTTAATACACCTAAACGTTTTTGAGCGGTGTGAGAAAGAGGGGCGTGATATAACAGTACGCAATGCGAAGCGGTGGCTCCTCGTCCTACGCGCCCGCGTAATTGATGTAATTGTGCTAATCCTAAGCGCTCAGGATTTTCTATGATAATTAAACTGGCATTAGGTACGTCTACACCTACTTCTATTACAGTTGTTGCAACAAGCACGTGAATATTGCCTGCTTTAAAGTCGCTCATGATCGCTTGTTTTTCAGCGGCTTTCATACGGCCATGGACGAGCCCGACATTAAGCTCTGGCAACGCCTCTTTTAATTGTAATGCGCTGTCTTCAGCTGCTTGGCATTGTAGGGCTTCTGATTCGTCAATAAGGGTACATACCCAATAAACCTGTCTGCCTTGTTCATTACAGGCAAGCTTAACACGGTTTATTATATCGTCTCGGCGTGTATCAGGAATGGCAACAGTGGTTATAGGTGTGCGCCCAGGTGGTAACTCATCTATTACTGAGGTTTCTAAATCGGCATAGGCCGTCATAGCCAATGTACGCGGAATGGGGGTTGCGGTCATGACTAACTGATGAGGATAACAATTACCAAATTTGCCTTTCTCACGCAGTGAGAGGCGTTGATGAACACCAAAGCGATGTTGCTCATCGATGATAATCAATACTAAGTTATTAAATTTTACCTCGTCTTGAAATAGGGCGTGCGTTCCTACTATCATTTGCGCTTCCCCTGAGGCGATTTTTTCAAGTGTATTAGTACGCTCTTTTCCTTTAGTTTTACCGCCTAGCCAGGCAACGTTAATCCCAAGACTTTCAAACCATTGCTTGAAATTTATTCCGTGTTGTTCAGAAAGGATTTCTGTAGGTGCCATTAGGGCAACTTGAAAACCTTGTGCTATTGCTGTTAATGCACTTAATGCTGCAACCAGTGTTTTACCTGAGCCTACATCACCTTGTACTAATCGCATCATGGGGTAGGCATGCTGTAAATCCCCTTTTATTTCGGCTACAACTCTATTTTGTGCATTAGTCGGTGCAAAAGGGAGTTGCGCTAAAAATTGGCTCTCTAATGTATTTGTAGGGCTTAGGGAAACTGCACTTACTTGCTGCCCTTGCTCGCGTACTTTTAATAAGCTTAAGTTTTGGGCAAGTAGCTCTTCAAATACTAAGCGTTGTTGTGCCGGGTGCATGCCTTGTTCAAGCGAGATAATATCAACATCATTCGCAGGGCGATGAAGTAGTAATAAAGCGTCACTTAATTGCATATGTGAGGGTTGCCATTTTTCAGGGATAAGCTCTTCAACAGAATACTTATGTAATAAATCGATGGCTTGTTCACTTAAGGCTCTAATTGATAATTGTTTTAAGCCTTCGGTGGTTGAATACACGGGGGTTAGTGTTGCAGCGGTTGGTTGCTCGTTTGGGGTATCGCTAATGCTGTATTCTGGGTGGCTCATTTCAAAACCAACGCGCCCGCGTCTTACTTCACCAAAGCAACGGATTATTTTGCCACTGCTAAATGCGTTTTTTTGCGCTGCTGTAAAATTAAAAAACCGTAAAGTAAGCCTACCTGTACCATCGTTTATTTGCACCACTAACATACGCCGTTTACCAAAGGTCACTTGGCTTGTTTCTATTGTTGCCTCAACAGTGCAGTGGCTGTGTAAAGTAACATCGTTAATAGCATAAATACGGGTACGATCTTCATAGCGTAAAGGCAAATGAAAGAGCATATCTTGCACGGTAGCTATACCTAGCTTTTGTAGGCGTTCGGCCATTTTTGGTCCCACCCCTTTAAGTTCTGTAATAGGGTATTGGCTTAAGCTAGGTTTAGACAATGTAGGCTCAAATCTGTTTATTTGTGAATGAGTTAAGTGTACTCACAGGTTTGCTAAGCATCAAGCATGTTTTAAAGCTTGCCAAAACTGCTCGTTAGCGACTATTTCACCTTCTTCATCGAGTGGTGGGTAAGGTAGGTTTTTTAATCTACATTGTTTAGCAATAACTGGGTGATACCCTTCAAAATACATAGGGTGTTTAATCTCTTCACTTAGCATATCGCGCTTATATAGCCCTGCTTTTTCTCGTTGTTGCTGTGCTTCAAATAAAATAAGCGCAGCAGCTACTGATACATTAAGTGACTGCACCATGCCTTGCATAGGAATAATAATGTTTTGATCGGCGTGTTTTAGCGCGCGCTCAGAAATTCCCGTTTTTTCTTGGCCAACGATTATAGCTGTGGGTTTTGTGTAATCGATTTCTCTAAAATCTACAGCATCTTCGCTCAAGTGTGTTGCTAGTATTTGTACATCTGGGTTGTGCTTTCGCATCATCGCAGCAGCATCATCAATATTTTTATGCAGGTGTGTTTCTAGCCAGTTTTTACTACCGCCAGAAGTATTATTGGTCAGCCATTTTTGGTTTTCTGGCCATACAGCATGCACATGATGGCAACCTACTGCATCAGCACTTCTTACAATAGCTGAGAGATTATGATGTTTATGTACGTCTTCTAGGCAGACCGTTAAGTCTGTTTGGCGACGTGAGAGCACGTCTTTTATTCGTTGGTAGCGATTTTGCTGCATGGTGATCCTCTTTTTTGATAATTATACGTAATTTTATCTATTAAGGCATTACTGTGCGGCTAATTGGATTTTGCAAAGAGATTAGGGTCTCGGTTGATTGAATCGCTTCTATAGCTTGTATTTTATTAATGAGCACGTCTTGCAGATGGTCGATAGACTTGGCCATTACCTTTATAAAAATGCTGTAGTTACCCGTGGTGTAATAAGCTTCAACTACCTCTTCTAATGCTTCTAGTTTAATCAGTGTTTCTGGGTAGTCGCGAGCGTTGTTTAAGTTAATACCAATAAAGCAACATACATCGTAACCTAGTTGCTTTGTACTAATGCTTAATTGGGTGCCGGTAATGATGCCCGCTTGTTTCATTTTTTCTACGCGTACGTGAATTGTGCCGGCACTTACAGCAAACCGTTTAGCTAATTCTGCGTAGGCTGTACGGGCATTGGCCATTAGAGCGTGAAGTATCTGTTTATCGAGATTATCGATTTGATAATTTTCCATTATTTTTGCTTACTTAAATTAGTGAATCTACATTTTTATACCGTGTAAATTAATCGATTTTGCATATTAAAGCTATTTTTATTATGGGTTATTGAATTAAAAGTTTAAATCGTTACAGTAACCTCATTGAAGACGCCTACAGGGTGTTTTCTCATTAATAAGCAAGTAACAATAACTGGGAATGAGGCCAATTATTATGAGTTCACACTATGTGCAGCAACAGCAGCAAATAAGTAAAGTTAAGCAGTTTTTTTCACAGCAATTAGAGCAGCAACTAGGGTTAGTTGAAGTTCAGGCTCCTATTTTGGCCAAAGTAGGTGATGGCACACAAGATAACCTGAGCGGCCACGAGAATGCAGTTGCTGTTAACGTAAAAGCAATTACCGATAGCAGCTATGAAGTTGTTCATTCGCTTGCTAAATGGAAACGTAAAACGCTAGCGACTTACGGCTTTTCTGTAGGTGAAGGTATTTATACACAAATGAAAGCGTTGCGCCCAGATGAAGACTCATTAAGCCCAATACATTCTGTTTATGTTGATCAATGGGATTGGGAAAAGGTAATTTGCCAACGTACTGAACGTACGCTCTCTACATTACAAGACACTGTTAAAGCTATTTATACTGGCATTAAGCAAACAGAGCAGTTTGTAAGTGAAAGCTTTGGTATAGCCCCATTCTTACCTAGTGAAATCACGTTTATACACAGTGAGCAATTACGCAAAATGTACCCTGAATTTAGCGCAAAGCAACGCGAAAAAGCCATTGCACAAGAGTACGGTGCGGTGTTTTTAATTGGTATTGGGGGGGCATTAGGTGATGGCAAAATCCATGATGTACGCGCTCCAGATTACGACGATTGGTCTACCCAAACGATTGACGGATACACAGGATTAAATGGCGATATTTTAGTGTGGAACCCTGTGTTAGAAGATGCCTTTGAAATATCATCTATGGGTATTCGTGTAAGCCCTGATGTATTAAAAGCGCAATTGAGCATAACAGGCGATGAAGAACGCCTAGCATTCGATTGGCATAAAGCATTATTAGAAGAGGCTTTCCCACAAACAATTGGTGGCGGAATAGGGCAATCGCGCTTAGCAATGTTATTACTGCAAAAGCAGCATATTGGACAAGTGCAAGTAGGTGTATGGCCAAAGCAAACGCACGATACGGTAAGTGGCTTACTGTAAATTATGAAGGGCGCTAAATGCGCCCTAATGTGTTTTAAAGTTTATTTCTACTTTATTGTTTTGTAGGTTTATATTGCAAGGTGGGTAGTTGCGGGTAGTTTTTAATACTTTATCAAAAATATGGATCTCTACCCCTGAGTGTAATGATGTATTAACGACGAGATTTGCATCGCTTAGTAGGTCGTGGAGTTCATGATCTAGGCTAGATAACTTTTTCTCTAGCTGCTCTGCTTGTTGGCAATAATGCTGCTGTGTTGCGCCAATTTTTTTAATGAGCAGATTCTTTTTTTCTATATCTTTTACTTTATCTGCTTTTTCTAGTGCTGCTTGAAGGGTATCTAGCTGCTCATCGGTTTTTGCTAAATCTTTAAAGCAGTTATCTGTGTCGGCCGTTATTTCAGCGCCGGATGCGGCTAAATTGATAGCCATTTTTGCGCCTGATTCATTGCCTATTTCGCCAGCTATTAACACGGTTGCATCAAGAATCTCTCCACCAAAAATTTTCCCTTTGGGTAACTCTGTTTGGCCAACTTGTAATAAGTGTTTTGCTTTAATCGCACAGTGGCTAGCTTGGCGGTCTATAAAAATGTTTTTGCCTTGCATATAACAGTATTGTGCGTGAGATACATGCACATCACCTTCACTTTTAATAGAGCAAGACAAAGTTTTATCTTCGAGCTTTTTATGGCCAATAATGCCTTGCTTTACAGTGATGTTTCCGCCGGCTGATAATTCGCCAGATTCGACCGTGCCAAAAACAGTAATGTCGCCTTTTGCCGTGACTCGCATTCCTGGGTCAATGTTTTTAGTCACAATAACACTGCCTTCAAAATCAATATGGCCGCTTTTAACATCTACATCAGAGATGGTAAAAATATCATCAACTCGCATACCGTTAGGTATTTCTACGGGGACTCCCGCTGTTGTAGAAACAAGCTCGAGCGGATTTGTTTTTGATATTTCGGCGCCTTCGCCTGACACTAACTTTTTATTCTCACCGGGTTTAGCCGGTAGTATGTCACCTACTACAGTGAATCCTTCTTTACCGGGAGTTGCAGGTTGTTGGCGGATCAGTACAGTGCCGGGCTCTACGCTTGCCAGTTTACCAAAGTCGCGCATATCAACACTGCCATCTTCCTTCATTTTTGGTGCTTTTAGGCGATCTTTGAGGGTTTCTACCATAGCTACAAATTTTGTTGCTGTGCCTTCGGCTGGCCGGCGGCCTTTGGCTAGAATCCCTTTTGCCACTGTACCTGGGGGTAAGTTAAATTGTTTATCTAAAAGCTGCTCTAAAAAAGCTTGTTTGTAACCACGTACAACCCCTGCTTTTATGAGTTGTTTTTTGCTCTCTTCTAACGAAAGTACTTTACCACCATAAGCTAAGGTTAGCTCACCTATGGCTTGCATTTTATCTTCACTTAACGTTACCACAAGCGATGCATCGTGCTTACTTGCTACAACCAAGGTTGGCTCATTATTTTGCGCTTTAAAAAAATTATCAATAGCCTCGTGGTCAATTTTGCATTCGCAAAACGTCGACTTCTCGAGTGCATCAATAATAAAAGCGGCGCTAGGTGGAGCGTGCTTACTTACATCAAGTAATACGTTCCCATTATTGGCAAGCTTAAACACTAGTTAATCCTTTTCCACTACTTAAGTTAAGATTGATTTTATTGCATGATTACAGAGTGCTAGATATTTACATGTGAGTCAAGAAAGGGCGTTAAACAAAGGCTAGCAGTGAAAAATAGAGCTATAAAGGGGGTTTATAGCTCTATATTTATTAATTAGTTGAAGGAAGTTCCATTATGCCGTCAATTTCAACTTGTGCGCCTTTTGGTAGAGCACGTACACCTAATGCTGCACGGGCAGGATAAGGCTGCTTGAAATATTGGCTCATTACTTCATTAACAGTGGCAAAGTTTGATAAGTCTGTTAGGTAAATATTAATTTTAACAAGATCTTGGATTTTACCGCCTGCTTCTTCGCACACCGCTGTAATGTTTTTAAATACTTGATGTGTCTGCTCGCTAAAGTCTTCTGAAACCATTTCCATTGTTTCTGGGACAAGTGGAATTTGTCCAGATAAATAAACGGCAGTACCTACTTTAACCGCTTGGCTATAAGTGCCGATGGCAGCAGGTGCTTTTTCGGTAGAAATAAATGCTTTATTCATGAGTTTCCTATTTTACTTTTTACGATAGACTCTTTGCACATCAGGCATCACGCGAATGCGGCGCATAATATTAGCAACATGGACGCGGTTTTTAACGGTAACGCCCAAGTCTATCACATATAAATTACTTTCTTTTTCGTCGGTAGTGATCTCAACAATGTTGGCTTGGGTTGTAGCAACAACATTTGTGAGTTTAGCCAAAGCCCCTTGGTGATTAATTATTTCCACCCGTAGCGCAGCTATATATTCTTTTTCTGGATTGTCATCCCATTTTACAACCAAGTATTTTGAGCGTTCGTTTTCCCAGCCGCGAATATTTTTACATTCTTGGCGGTGAACGGTAAGCCCTTTACCTTGGCTAATATGTGCAGTGATGGCATCCCCTGGTACAGGTCGGCAACACTTAGAATAATTAACCAACATGCCTTCGGTACCAATAATGGTTGCTTTGGCTTGTTTGCTAATATCTGACAAGTCGTCGCTTTCTTCTTGCAATAAGCGTTTGGCGATTAACACGCTCATTAAGTTACCTGCGCCTATTTCTACTAGTAATTCTAATACTGTAGATAGTTCGTGCTCTTCGAGTACGCGGGCTATGTTTTCATCGGCAATGCTGTCGAGCTTATTTTCACCTAAGGCAGAATCGAGTAAGCGTCGGCCTAATAACAATGCTTCTTCTTGGTGCTGGCTCTTAAGGTAGTTTCTTATCCCTAAACGGGCTTTACCTGTAACTATAAAGTTTAACCACGTTGCATTAGGGTGTGCACCCGAGCTGGTAATAATTTCAACACTTTGCCCAGTATCTAAGGCTTTGCTTAGCGGGTAAGGTTTACGGTTTACCCTTGCACCTACACAAGTGTTACCTACATCAGTATGCACCGCGTAAGCAAAATCAACCGCGGTGGCGCCCATTGGCAACTCTACTATGCGGCCATCGGGGGTAAATACGTATATTTCTTCTGGGAACAGCTCGGTTTTAACGTTCTCGACAAATTCGAATGATGAGCCGGCACTTTGTTGAAGCTCCAGCAAACTTTGCATCCATTGACGCGCACGCTGTTGAGCTGTATTACCCGCGCCATCACCGGCTTTTTTATACATCCAGTGCGCAGCAACCCCTTTATCGGCCATGTGATCCATGTCATGCGTACGCACTTGTATTTCTACCGGAATACCGTGTGGGCCTACTAATGACGTATGCAAAGACTGATAACCATTTGTTTTAGGTACGGCTATATAATCTTTAAAACGCGTTTCGATAGGTTTATAAAGGTTATGTGCAACACCTAACACGCGATAACAGGTATCCATTGCATCTACGTTTATTCTAAAGGCGTAAATATCCATTACCTCATTAAAAAGCAGCTCTTTATTAAGCATTTTTTTATAAATGCTATAAAGGTGTTTTTCGCGCCCAGAAACCGTCGCCTTAATACCAGACTCTTCAAGACGTGCTTCTATTTCGGTTTGAATGTTAGAAATAACTTCTTTGCGATTGCCTCGCGCTTTTGCCACTTCAGATTTAAGTGCGCGATGACGCATAGGGTATAAAGCCTGAAAACCTAAATCTTCTAGCTCATTTTTAATATCGTGAATACCTAAACGGTTTGCAATAGGTGCGTAAATTTCAAGTGTTTCACGGGCAATACGACGGCGCTTATCAGGGCGTAGAGCACCTAATGTACGCATATTGTGAGTACGATCGGCCAGTTTAATTAAAATAACCCGAATGTCTTGGGTCATAGCCATGATCATTTTTCGGTAGTTTTCAGCTTGGAATTCTTTTTTGTCTTTAAAGCTGAGCTTATCGAGCTTACTTACCCCTTCAACAAGTTCGGCAACCGTATCGCCAAATATTTCGGCTAAGTCCTGTTGGCTAAAATCGGTATCTTCAATAACGTCATGCATTAGCGCGGCCATAAGTGTTTCATGGTCAAGGTGCATGCCAGCAAGAATTTGGGTTACTTCAACAGGGTGAGTAATGTACGGCTCGCCGCTTGAGCGAGTTTGCCCCTCGTGAGCCTCTCGGGCTACCACGTAGGCTTTTTGCACTAGCTCTACTTCAGCAGCAGGCAAGTATTCAGATATTTTCTTTTTAAGACCTTCAAAAAGATACATTCACACTCCAATGTTCTCGTGAAGCAATAAGTAACGGTAAGTAATAGAATATACGATGAAAAGAGGGGATTGCCAACGGCTAGAGTAGAAATACTGAGCCGTTGACTAAATCAAACCGGGTGGTTGATTATTGATTACCGCCAACAATAGCAGCAACCGCAGCTAATTCAGCTGCTTCTTGGTGTTGTTGTTCTTCACGGTCAATAACGTCCATGGATGAACTATCAACTAAACCTTTTTCGATTTCACGTAGAGCGATAACGGTTGGTTTGTCATTTTCAGCGTCTACTAGTGGGTCTTTACCACCAACAGCAATTTGGCGGGCACGACGAGCCGCAACTAAAATTAAGTCAAAACGATTACCAATTGCATCTACTGCATCTTCAACTGTTACGCGAGCCATCTCAGCACTCCAAAATAATTTAAAAGCAAAGGCGTAGTTTACTGCAAGCAGCTTGTTTCGCCAATAGCCAGTGGTTAATTTTTACCAGTTTTCCCTGTAAAGGGCATAAATGGCTTATTTAAGTAAGTTTGTAATTAAATCGTGATGACGACTAGCTTGGGCTTTTAACGTTAAGCGCTGCGCTAACACGATAGTTTCAATATTGCTAAGGGCGGTTTCAAAATCATCGTTAACCACAACATAATCATATTCATTGTAGTGCGATGTTTCTGATTGCGCTTTGGCCATACGCCCAGCGATGACCTCGGCAGAATCTTGGCCTCGGTTATTTAAGCGCTGCTCAAGCTCTGCTTTAGAAGGCGGCAAAATAAAAATTGTTTGCACGCTTGGCATAATTTCGCGCACTTGCTGCGCGCCTTGCCAGTCAATATCTAAAAATACATCAATACCGGCATTCAGCTGCGACTCAATAGCCTGCTTTGAGGTACCGTAGTAATTATCGAATACTTGCGCCCATTCAAAAAAATCATCTTTGGCAATTAATGCTTTAAATTCATCGGCGCTTACAAAGTGATAATGCACCGCATTTTCTTCACCAGGACGAGGGCTTCGGGTGGTATGCGAGACCGATACTTTCATATCTGCGTGTTTTTTTAGTAACGCCGTGATTAAGCTAGATTTACCTGCACCAGAAGGCGCCGATAAAATAAATAAATTTCCGCGAGTTTGAGCCATGTTTTTCTCTACTTAAAATAAACAGGCTTGGACTAAATCAATAATCCAAGCCTTTAATTGCGCTATTGTACTTTATTTAACACTTTTTACTCAACCATCTCTTATTAACACCCCCTCTGCTTGTATGTAGGGGTTTTCCCCTATGACTTATAGGGAGTGATCCTGATATGCAAGAAAGCGCTTTGCTTATTAAATGTACTTGTAAACAAAATATTAACCAAACAATGTTAAGCAAACATTCTTTTAAGTAGGTGGGTAAATTATGAAGTCATCAATTAAGAATATACTGGCTGGTCTTTCTCTTGCAGGATTTAGCCTTAACGCTGCAGCCGCAGCTGTTATAGGTAATCAACTAGAACAAAAACTACAAACAATGTCTGCAACAGAAAGTGCCATGGTTGTGGTCAGTTATGATCAACTAGGCGCACTAAGTAATACTCAATTACAAAACTTATTAAGCTTAGGCTTGGTTGAAGGTGTGCAATTTAAGTCTTTGCCAATTATAGGCTTGTTGGCTACACCTTCACAAATATCTCAGTTAGTAAACGTGCCAGGTGTTCGTTCTGTTTATGCAAATAGATCACTTACTTATTTTAATAAAGAAGCACGCGAATTAACGGGTGTAGATAAGCTTCAATCAGATGATTTTGAAGCCCACAATGGAATCAAATTTACGGGCAAGGGTGTGACCGTAATAGTGAATGACTCGGGTATTGATGCCACATTAGATGACTTAGAGTATGGCTCTAAGGTTATTGAAAACGTACAGGGGGTTACACATGCACAAGCAATTTCGCTTACTGGAATAGATGGTGTTTGGATAGAGGGCCAACCAAATACAGACTTAAATGTAGGCCACGGCACTCATTGTGCTGGCACTGTAGCGGGTTGGGGCTCTCATTCTGATGGTGAATATAAAGGTGCGGCTCCAGGCGCTGACTTAATTGGCTATGGCTCTGGAGCTGGTTTGTCGATTTTAGATGCGTTGGGTGGTTATGACTATGCGATTAGTCATATTTGGGATTTCAATTCGCCAATTCGAGTAATGAGTAATTCATGGGGCTCAAGTGGTAAGTTTGACCCATTAGGACCAATTTCACTGGCTTCTTATAAGGCGTACAAGCTAGGCATGATCTCGGTTTTTGCAGCTGGAAACTCAGGTTCGGGCGAAGATACACATAATCCGTATGCTCAAATCCCGTGGGGGATGTCGGTTGGCGCGAGTACTAAGCAAGCTGAGTTGATTGATTTTTCATCGAGAGGCAAAAATGGTGAAGTAGGCGACTTTACTATGCCAGACGGCAGTGAATGGACTTATAAAAATGAAGTAAGTATTGTCGCCCCCGGTGTTGATATTATCTCTACAAGAGCAAAAACGAATGTTGTATCTAATGGCGGAGCAGATGATATTGATGCCATGCCTGCTGAGCACCTTCCTTATTACACTATGATTTCGGGCACATCAATGGCTACGCCGCATGTGGCTGGTGTGATTGCACTTATGCTAGAAGCAAACCCAGAACTCACACCTTTAGAAGTGAAAAAAATCATCCAAGAAACGGCAACCAATATGCCAGGCTATGAAGCATGGGAGGTTGGTGCAGGGCATATAAATGCATATGCAGCTGTTGCAGGTGCATTAGGTTACGATAATCAAAATAGCGTAACAGTTAACAACTTAAATGACTTTAATGCTAACGCCATTACATTGGCAGACGCTGATCCGCAGCCTTTTGAAGTCTTATACTCACCGGTTGGGGAGCCTGAAGTGCACAGGTTTAACGTAAATGCAGAGGATAGCTGGATAAATGTTTCTTCTGAGGTTTTTGCTACAACCACTAAGTTAAAGTTAGAAGCGCCAGATGGCACTGTGTATATGGGTAACTTAACACTGCCAGTACTTGATACAACTATGCGGGTTTCTGCACCTGCGCAAGAAGGCGAATGGAAATTATCTGTATATGGAATGACATCGTTATCCGGCGTACAAGCAGACCCTACTGGATTAACTAACGGCCCAGGCGTACCTGAATTTATTAGTGGTGAAATTTCAATTTTAAAATCGGGTGGCTACGAAGGGCTAGACGATATTGAGGGGCATCCAGCGCAAAATGCAATTGAGTTTGCTGTCAGTGAGCGCCTAGTTGATAGCAGAAACAATCTTTTATATCGCCCAGATGCAAACCTTAAACGCAAAGAACTTGCTAAGTATCTTGTTATGGGTATGTCTGTTAGGCAGCATAGAGATATTTTAAACAATGAAAAAATGCCCCTTTCAGATGTAAACGGCCAATACACACCTTTCATTGAAGCTGTGACTGAGGTTGGTTCTGCGTTAAAAGATCGCACTCAAATCCAAGCACCAGTTATGCTCACAAGCGAAGGGACATTTTCACCTCAAGGTAATGTAACAAAAGAAGAGCTGGCCTATTCACTGGTTCAAGGACTTGGTTTAGAGGAGCAAGTGCGTGCCTTTACAGGTGATATCACAATTGAATATAACTCAGAGCGTATTCCAGTATTAGATACAGACCAAGTTGCACCTGAGTTTAGAGGCTATGTTCAAGCTGCTATTGATATGTCACTGATTAACGTTACCTATCAAGTTGAGCAAGGGCCCTATGATTTATCGCCAACCGTTGTTGCTTACTTTAAACCTCAAAGCAAGGTTAAGCGTGGCGACTATGCGGTAATAATTTCTCGTTTATTCAATAATTACTTACGTAAATAAATACTAGCAACTCAAAAGCCAGTCATATATTTGTCTGGCTTTTATTTGTTGCAATAAATGCATGTATCATGCTAGTTTTTAATTACAGGTGAAAAAATAGTAACCATTTTGTAGTTGGTTCATTGGTTGTGTTTTCTGGGGATCACTATGCTAAACATAAAAAAATTACTAATTGCTTCATATACAGGGTGTTTACTGTTTATGAGCTCGCAAGTAGAAGCTACGGATATAGTATCTGTTAATATACATGGCAATTCTGCCGAAGCTATTATCGAGCTACCTGGTGGAGTTTCTGCGGATATAACCTTAGAGTTTGAAAATGCAGTAGGGTTAACAGCACAAAATTTAGGTATCAGTGCTGAAGTAGTTGATATTACATCTCAAGCGTTGTTACAGCGATTACCGAGCATTACTGATATAGCACCGGCAGCTGCTTTTCCAATGATGATAACAATAGAGCCGCAGTTAACGAGTGGCTTTTCTTTTTCTGGTTTGGCAACCGTTGATATACATACTCATAACTTAGAGTATACCGCGGGCACGCCGCTGCGCTTTTTCAAAGCGCCATTAAACGGTGAGTTTAAAGATATTACTATGACCATGGGAGCTGGCAGCTACAGAGCGCGTGGCTCTACCGGCCGTTTCTCTCAATTTATAATTGTCGCTGACTTACGTCCTCAAGTAACGGTTATAGACTCTAAATATAATGATTTGCAAACTGCTTTAAACAACTTTTCAGCAGATATTGACCCCGCTGTTTATTCAGCTTTATTACAAGATTTAGCAGATGTAAATCAGCTTATGTTGCTGCAAAATTACAGTGCTGCAAGCAACAAACTTAATTCCTTTAATCGAAGAATAAGCGATAACAGTGGCGATAAAGTGCCTAATGTATGGCGCTCTAGCAGAGATATAAGCAATGTGGCGGGTGAGCTGATGGCTTATGCGAATACCTTACGCTTTAGTCTACGTTTAGCTAATTAGTGTCAACAAAAAGACTATTTAAAGAGTAAAACTATGCCTGCGCGAATTACGGTTTGTTATACCAACCAGCCAGCGGTTGAAAGTTTTTTATATGAGGAGAGCGACTATCGTATTGGTCGCTCTAAAGAATGTGAGCTAATACTTGAGCATCCTACCGTTTCGCGCCAACATGCGACCGTAGTTAACTTAAATCGTGTGTGGCAGCTTAATGATGAATCAAGTCGAAACGGCACTCGAGTTAATGGGCTGGCTATTTCTAGCTCAACCTTAGAAGATGATGCCATAATATCTATTGGTAAATTAGATTGCTTATTTGAGTCTAAATCTACACAGCAAATTCAAGCTATTCAGAGCCACAATAATTGGCGGTTATCTGCGAGTAAGCCAGGCATAAAAAATATTACAGTTAATTTAAAGCAAAACTTATTATCACAATTACAAAACCTGATTATGCTTACCGGTACTCAACGAGGGGGGGTATTTTTAGGCAATACATTACAAAGCCTAAGTGTGTGTATAACGCAGGGGTTATCGAGCAAAGATTTTAAGCTTAATAATTTTGAAGGGAGCATTGGTGCAATATCGCAATGTTACTCAAAAGGTGAGCCAATTATTGCCATGGATATAACGCACCATCAGCTTTTAAGTAGTCGACAAAGTATTGAGCTTAAAAAAATATCTGCTTTAGCGTGTATCCCCCTGACTTATGAAGGTTTAATTATTGGGGTTATTTACACCGACAGCAAAATGTCTGGAAAGGTGCTTACAGAGTTAGATCTTGAAATATTAACCAGTATAAGTTTGCAAATAGAGACCACAGTACAAGCTATTTTACTTCAACAGTCTATAGAGTTATTACAGTCGCAACTTATAAATTCCTCTTCTTTTGACGGTAATGACTATAATTTATTTAAATTATGTCATTAAAAGAGTAACGCGATATCAACTCCGACGACCGTAATCAAAGTTCATTAAACGAAACACAACTTATATCGCCGCAAAGCGATTTACAACCAGGAAGTTTGTTAGTTGGGCGTTTTGAAATTGTCTCAGCCCAAGGGCGCGGGCAATATGGTTGTGTATATAAAGCACTTGATACACAACTGCAAACTTACGTTGCTATTAAGGTGCTTAATAGCGCACTTCACAACAGTGAGCAGGCAATTAGTTCATTTAAAAACGAGCTACTTTTAGTCAGGCAACTAAGTCACCCAAACATAATCCGTGTGCATGAATATTACTTCGATCAACAACTTCACTTTATAACAATGGATTGGATTGAGGGGCTTACATTAGAAGATAAAATCGCAGAAAAAAAACTCACCTCTCAAGAAATAATTGATATTGTTAAACAGCTTTTTGCAGGGTTAGCGTGCGCAGATGAAGTTGGTATAGTTCATAAAGATTTAAAGCCCGATAATATTTTAATTGATACTGAAGGCAAGGTTTACATTGCCGACTTTGGCTTAGCAGTTTTAAAAAATAACGATAACAGCCAAAGTATTATTGGCACACCTTACTACGCGGCACCTGAGTATCTACTGCAAGGTAAAGTTAATAAAAGCACTGACTTGTACTCCCTCGGGGTAATTATTTATCAGCTTTGTTGCCATTCAATGCCTTTTAAGGGGAATAGTCTTGAATTAATCATTGATAGTAAGCTTTCAGGAAATATTAAATTTAACCCTTATCAGGCAAGATTAAAGTCATTAAAAGCTTTAGTGCTCAGTATGCTTGCTGCAAATACTCAGTCTCGGCCTGAAAGTGTAAGCCTCGCCTCACGCTTATTTGAGTCGCTTATTAATAAAAATGCTAAGCGTAATACTCGCCCCGTTATGCTATTTGCAGCCGCTTTTGCATTTGTTGGGTTTATTTGGGTGCTAGCAAAAATTGAAAATACGGCAAACACAGATAAAGCAAACTATTCGTCTATTGCTATTTTACCCACAGTCATGAATAGCGAAACGGAAGATGATGCGTTTACTGACTTTATACATTACAGATTGTCGCATGTGAGCAATCTAAGAGTTATCGATACTTCGCGTGTTACAAATTTGCTAAAGCAATTAGGTTTAAATCCGCCATTAGATAAAGCGAAAGTAGAGCTACTGTCTGACTTACTTAAGGTGGATGCTTTAATTAGTCCTACAGTTATTCGCACAGGTGGTAATAGTCAAGATGTTCAAATTAAACTAATAAAGGTCGATGGCTTCAATACAAACGAATCTCTATTATTAAACGCCCCGCTTGATGATAAAAAATGGAATAGCGTTGCAAGTCAGGCCGTAAAAAATTTAAAACAAGCCCTTAACCTAAAAGAGCAAGCCGGTAAATCACTGTTACTTAGCAGCCCTCCATCAAAAGCACTGTTTAATATAAAAAAGCAGATTGAATTGGGTAATGTAGAAGAGGCAAAAACTAAGTTGCAATCGTTATTGGCTCAAAACCCTAGCTTAGCGCAAGGTTGGTTGGTATTAGGTGAGCTTTTGTTAGAAAATAATTTGATAATAGAGGCAGAACAGGCGTATTCAAAAGTGCTACAGCACGCTAAACCTCTAACTTACAACGCTAAATTTGCTAGTGCGCGGCTTAATGATTTAGCAGGTAAAGTAGAGCTGGCTAAAAATGATTATTTAGAGCTCATAAAAGCATTCCCTTACAATATTGAATTAAAAATTGCCTTAGCAGAGTTTTACTTTTTTATAGAGCAGCATAGTAAGGCTGAGCAATTGTTGTTAGATGTTGTAAAGCTCGATCCATACCACCCTAATGCTTGGTTTATGCTTGGTCGAGCTGCTTTTTTACAAGGTGATTTAAATAAAGCAGTGGATGATTACTTTGTAAAAGCACTGGTTACAGCTAAAAAGTTAAAGAACCCACTTAAAGAGGGGGAAGCATTAAATGCATTTGGTGTTGTTTACGGTCAACAAGGAAATACCGAACTGGCGTTTGATTATTACTTACAAGCATTAACAGTACGTCAAAACATGGGAGACTCGGCAGGTGTAGCTACAACCATGACAAACTTAGCTTCTTTGTACCTTGCTGAGGCGCAGTATAAACAAGCTGAAGACTATTTAGAAAAAAGCTTAGATATATATACCCAGCTAGGCGATCAGCAAGGGCTTTCTAATTCTTATAATGAACTAGGTGTACTTGCTGAAGAACAGGCACTTTATCAAAAAGCGTTAAAGCATTATCAAGATGCGCTAACAATCAGAATAAACCTTAGTAACCAAATGCTACAGGCTGAGAGCATGAATAACATTGGCTTTATGTATTACATGTTACTCAATCATGAACATGCTTTAGTTTATTGGCAGCAGGCTGAGCAGCTATTTCAACGTATTCAATTTCCAATAGGCATTATTCATGTGCAACAAAACTTAGCGCAAATTGAATTATCAAAAGGAAATTGGCGTAATGCTTTTCACCTTTTTAATAACACGCTTAAAGATGCTAGTGCGTTAAATAGTGTAGAAGAAACCATAGTTGCTAAAAGCTACTTAGCTAAGCTTGGCTTTTTACAAGGTGGTTTTAAACAGAGTTTTAGTGAGCTTGAAAGTGTTTATCAGCAAGCTGAAGCGCTTAATGACGTAAGAGCAATTGCCGAGTTTGGTTTATGGCTTGCGGATTGGTCAATGCAACTTGGCTTAAAAGAACACGCTATTAGCTATTTAGAAAAAGTGGAACTGGCTGTCGCGAATAACGGTAATGTTGAGTACCACAATAAACACGCCTTTTTATCTCGCTATATTAATGATCAACTTCACTTAAACAACTTACAAAGCCAAGCGCTAGTTGCACCTGATTTTGCTCATCAATCAGTGTATATACGTGAGCTTATTTATGCAGCCCGAGAACACCTACGTACCGGTAAAAAGGACATCAGTGCTTATTTAGCCAAGTTAAAAGCTGCAGATTACGAATTACAAAAGTACCAATACATTGACTATTTAGAGCTATTGGCCATACAACAGTTTTTAAATAAGCAATGGCAAGCACTTCAAGCAACACTTAGAGAGGCTGAGCTATTACAAAGAAACATGGGAGGCTATTGGCGTAGTTTTCAATTTGACCGACTGCATGCACAACTTGCATTAGCAAATGAGGCCGACTCTTCGGCGTATACAGCTAAAGTAGATAAAAAAGTGGCAGATCTGCTCAATAATTTACCTAAAAACGCTGAACACACATTTTTATCAACCTTAAGTTATTTTGAATTAAATGACGGCTTTGGAGAACTTAGCGCGAATGACTAAAGATAGTGATACGGATATTGCTTATTTTGTTGAGCAATTAAACCAAAAACAGCAGTTAATTACCCAGCAGCTCAATACAAATAATGAGCAAATGCGTGGTTTGGCAAAGCGGGTATGGCGTGTTCAAGAAAACGAACGTAAGCAAATAGCGCAAGAGCTACACGATGGCGTAGGGCAGTTATTAACAGCACTTATAAACCAATTACAACAAGTGCAAAATGACTCACCAACTAATGAATTAACGCAAAGTATAGAGCTGGCTCGTCAAGCATTGTCAGACACACGTGTGATTTCTCGGTTAATGCGCCCTCGTATTTTAGATGACTTAGGATTAGTGCCCGCTCTTGAGTGGTTGGTAAGAGTTATGGGTGAGCCTTGTGAGGTTTTAGTAAAGCTCCATCATAAAATTGATGCGCCGCTCAAAGATGAGATTCAAACTTTAGCCTTTAGGGTTGTTCAAGAGGCGCTTACCAACGCGATAAAACATGCAGATGCTTCTTTAATCACAATTAATTTAATAGCTACTGAAAGCTTATTAATGATAAAAATAAAAGACGATGGTGTAGGAATTCAGGTGAGCCCGCAAAATTACAAAGAGGGCTTTGGGTTAGGTGCTATGCACGATAGAGTTGCAGCTTATGGCGGGCAATTAACTATAAATTCAGCCCCAGGTGAAGGCAGCGAAATAAAAGTTTTAGTAACAGGTAAGGAGGTTTTATGATCAGCGTGCTGGTGGCAGACGATCATACAATTTTACGCCAGGGGTTAGTAAGCTTACTTAGTAAAGATGAGAATATTTGTGTAGTGGCAGAAGCCGCTGATGGTATGCAGGCTGTTACTAAGGCACTAGCATTAAAGCCATGCGTTATTGTTATTGATATAAGCATGCCTGAACTAAACGGTATGGAGGCAGTTAAAAGGCTGCACGAACAACTCCCTGAATCTAAAGTATTGGTTTTGACCATGCACGAAGAACAAGAGTATGTAATTCATATGGTTCGTGCTGGTGCATCAGGCTACCTATTAAAAGATAGCGCCAGCGATGAGTTATTAGATGCCGTTAATGCACTCTCACAAGGTAAAACGTATTTTAGTCAGTACGCAGCTAATGTTTTAGCCTCTTTATCGTGCAAGCCAGCTGAGCAATGGCAAGACCCATATAAAAACCTTACCAGCAGAGAGAGAGAAGTTTTTCATTTAATAATTGAAGGTAAAACAACAAAAGACATAGCGCGCTCACTCGATATTAGCGTTAAAACGGCTGAAAACCATCGAGGAAAGGTGCTCGATAAGCTCAGTGTTGCTAATGCTGCAGAGCTTGTACGCTATGCAGCTAAAAATAACCTATTGCTATAAAACGGGTGTTTTAACTAATACACCCTAGGGGTTTTCCCGTATGTTTTAAACGTTAGTTGTTTGCCATTCTCAATGGGTCAAAACAATTAAGGTGTAAGCTCATGTTTAAAACAACACTAAAAACTAAAAAATTACTGATCGGACTTATGAGTGCGGGTATGTGCTTAGCGCCCTTGCACGTATCAGCAAAGTCATTAGGGCCGCAGCTGCAACAACTACTTACAAGTGCAACAGATCAAGATGCTTTTGAAGTAATCGTAACGTTTGAAGGTAAAGGAAAGCTAACAAGCGATCTAACCAATGTTATCGAATCGGCGGGTGTACTTGGAGGGATCACCTTTAATAATCTACCAATTATGGGAATAAAAGCGACCAAGGCTCAAATTGATGCAATTTATGCCTCTGATAAGGTCCGCTCAGTTTGGTATAACTCACCGCTTACGTTAGAAAATGACGGCTCAACACAAATTACAGGTGTAGATAGGCTTCGTGAAGATTCATCACTACGTAACCAAGGCATGCCTTTTTCGGGCCGTGGTATTGGGGTAGTAGTTAACGACTCAGGTGTAGACGGCACTCACTCAGATATTAAATATCCAAACCATGTTATACAAAACGTATTGGCGCAAACCAATTTGCACTCTCTTTCTGAAATACTACCTATTACCTATCAAGAAAACACGGCAAATACAGATATTGCTGGTGGCCATGGTTCGCACGTAGCTGGCATTATTGGTGGTAATGGCGCCATGTCTAGTGGTAAGTATCAAGGGGTTGCGCCCGGAGCTAAAATTATTGGTTATGGCTCAGGAGCTGGTTTATTTATACTTGATACGATAGGGGGCTTTGATTACGCTTTAACTCACCAATACGATTACAATATTCGTGTGATCTCTAATTCATTTGGTAGTACTAGTGATACAGGCACCGACTTCAACCCAGATCACCCAACCAATGTGGCAACAAAGCAGCTTTCAGATAACGGTGTAATAGTGGTGTTCTCTGCAGGGAACTCAGGTAGCGGTGAATCGACGATTACTGGTAATTTTAAAAAAGCACCTTGGGTTATAACGGTTGCTGCAGGAGATAAAGATGGGCAGTTAGCCGATTTTAGTTCTCGCGGCGTTAAAGGTAAATCAGGCGTTGTAAGTGTAGATGGCGAAACGTTTACTTGGGAAGATCGCCCTACAATTACTGCACCAGGCGTTGATGTTATTTCTACACGTGCTTCTTTATCTAGTTTAAGTGCACTGAGCATTACAGATGATAGCGAAGTGATGGAAGCCAGTCACGTACCGTATTATACATCTATGAGTGGTACCTCGATGTCTGCCCCGCACATTTCAGGTGTTGTTGCATTAATGCTTGAAGCTAATCCAAATTTAACTTGGCGAGAAGTTAAAAGTATCTTGCAAAAAACAGCAACTAATATGCCTGGCAAAGAAGCGTGGGAAGTTGGCGCAGGTTATGTAAATGCTTACGCAGCAGTACAGTCGGTTGTAAACACACAGCTTGCATTTGGTGAAACGACTAAACTACAACGTGAATTTAATGCTTACGCGTTAACATCAATACAAGCAGACTATAGTGAATCAGTACCCTTTAGCCCAGTGGGTGAAAACGACGGTATTTTAATTCCCGTAAATGTGAATGCTTCCATGGTAATGGTTAACGCTAATGTTGACGATAATACGGTTGGCTTATCACTCGTTAGTCCTTCAGGTAAAACGTATAGTTCAAGTATTGCATTACCCGTTTTAGGACAAAATATCGCAGTTACTGCTCCGGCTGAATTTGGTAATTGGACCTTAAAAGCGCATGGTATTGGGGGAGTGTCTGGTGTTGATGTAGACCCCGCTGGCCTTACAAATGGTTACGGGCTACCTAGTGAAATCACTGCAAATATTAAAATAGTTAAGACCGATGGGTATAAAGGCCTCAGAGATATTAGCGATCATCCTGCAAAGTCATTTATTGAATATGCCGTTAGTGAGCAGCTAGTTGATGCTAAAAGAACAGGTTTTCATCCGAATGACTATCTTTTACGCCAAGAGTTAGCTGACTTTCTTATGTTAGGAGGAGGAATTAGACAGTCGAACTTAGCTAAAAATAGTCAGTTCAATGATGTATCAAACGACTTTACTGCGGCTATTAATAGTGTGACTCAAAAAGGGGCTGCACTTAGAAATACAGAGCAAGATCAAGCAGCAGTTATGCAATCCGATGCAAGCTTATTTAGCCCTCTTGAGCCAGTTAGCCGAAATGAGCTCGCGTATTCACTAATGCAATCTTTGGCATTGGAGAAACAAGCTCTGAGCTTTGAAGGTGATGTAACAGTAGTTTATGGTGAGCAACGAATAGCTTTAGCAGACCAAGAGGCAATCCCAAGTGAGCTAAAAGGTTATGTGCAACTTGCTTTAGACTTAGGGGTAATGAATGCTTATTACAATATTAGCCAAAATGCTTATGATTTAGAGCCCACAATATCAGCATCGTTTAATGGTGATAAGTTAATTACACGAGCCGATTACGCGGTAGCAATCACAAGGCTTCACAAAAACTAACCCTCCGATGAAGTATTAAGCACCACTTTACCAACATGTATTGTGGTGCTTTTTTATATGGACTAATAGTTATTCAATATTCTGAATTTGCTCTCGCATCTGCTCAATGAGCACTTTTAGCTCTACAGCTGCATTAGTAATATCGCTATTAATAGACTTAGAGGCTAGGGTGTTTGCTTCGCGGTTAAACTCTTGCATCATAAAATCTAAACGGCGACCACATGCGCCACCTTTATTAAGAATTTTTTTAGTTTCTTTTACATGCGATTTTAAGCGGTCGAGTTCTTCGGCAACATCTTGCTTTTGCGCAAGGTAAATAAGCTCTTGTTCAAGGCGAGATTCGTCAATGTCGGTTTTTAAGTCTTCAAGCTTTTGATTAAGCTTTTCACGCTGCCACTTTGCTATTTCTGGTAAGTGACTTTCTACTACAGTAACTTGCTCAAGTATGGCATCAAGGCGAGTGGCAATCATTTCTTCTAAATTTGCGCCTTCATCGCCACGGGCTGATTTAAAATCTTCAACTACTTGGTCAAAGCCCGCTATAAGTGCTTTATTAACGGTATCTAAATCGAGCTCCTGTGCTTCCATTACGCCAGGCCAGCGCAGTATATCAACAGGGTTAATGTCGCCACTGCTTTGTTGCTGCACCCATTTAGCACTATTTATTAGTTGCTCAGCAAGTGACTCATTAATTGATAGCTCACCCACGTGTGCTGGATTTGCAACAAACTTTAAAAATACTTCAACTTTACCGCGTTGCAAATTTTTACGTAAACGCTCACGAATTACCGGCTCCATGCCACGAAATTGCTCTGGTGCGCGAATAAACGTTTCAAGGTAGCGCTGGTTTACTGAACGAATTTCCCAGGTGCCAGTGCCCCAATCGCCTTTAATTTCGCGACGCGCATAAGCAGTCATACTGTGGATCATGGATAAGTTCCTAAAATTTATTAATACAATATTGCGATGATTATACCGTAACACTGCTTAACCTCTAGAGAAAATTTATTACGCTGAATATTTTACAATCAGCATGGCATCTACCTGCACATGCACTTATAATGTCGCAAATTCAGAATTAAGGGGATCGTCAATGCGTCCAAGCGAAAGAACACCTAACCAAATTAGACCGGTATCATTTACACGTAATTACACATTACACGCTGAAGGCTCAGTACTTGTTGAGTTTGGTAATACCAAAGTACTTTGTACTGCTACGGTTGAAGCAGGTGTACCACGTTTTATGAAAGGCCAAGGTAAAGGTTGGATCAACGCTGAATACGGTATGCTACCGCGCTCAACGCATACGCGTAACGCACGTGAAGCAGCACGGGGTAAACAAGGCGGTCGTACTATGGAAATTCAACGCTTAATTGCTCGCGCATTAAGAGCTGCAGTAGATTTAAAAGCGCTTGGCGAAAACACCATTACAATTGACTGTGATGTGATTCAAGCTGATGGCGGAACACGTACTGCATCTATTAGTGGTGCATGCGTTGCTTTAGTTGATGCACTTACTCACATGCGCGCTAAAGGAATGATCAACTCAAACCCACTTAAGCACATGATTGCTGCGATTTCGGTAGGTATTTATAAAGGCCAACCAATTAGTGATTTAGAGTACCTTGAAGATTCTGAAGCCGAAACCGATATGAACGTAATTTTAACTGAAACAGGCAAAATTATTGAAGTACAAGGTACCGCAGAGGGTGAACCATTCTCGTTCGACGAATTAGATGAGCTACTTACACTGGCTAAACATTCAATCCGTGAAATTATTGACGTTCAAAAACAAGCGTTAGCATAAGCGAGTACCCCAATGAAAGATTATCAAAAAGAGTTTATTGAATTTGCTTTAGAAAAGCAGGTTTTAAAATTTGGCGAGTTTACCCTTAAATCAGGTCGTACAAGCCCATACTTTTTTAATGCTGGCCTTTTTAACACAGGACGTGATTTAGCACGTTTGGGTCGTTTTTATGCATCAGCCCTTGAAGACGCCGCAATAGAATACGACGTTTTATTTGGCCCAGCTTATAAAGGCATTCCTATTGCAACCACTACCGCAGTAGCGCTGGCAGATCACCATGATAAAGATGTACCTTATTGCTTTAACCGTAAAGAGAAAAAAGCACATGGTGAAGGTGGTACATTAGTAGGTTCTGCATTAACGGGTAAAATTATGCTGGTGGATGATGTGATCACTGCAGGCACTGCGATTCGTGAATCAATGGAAATCATTGCCGATAACGGCGCAGACCTAAGTGGTGTACTAATAGCACTTGATCGCCAAGAAAAAGGCAAAGCTGAGCTTTCAGCTATTCAAGAGGTTGAGCGCGACTTTAATACCAAAGTGATCTCTATTGTAAAATTAGCTGATCTTATTAGCTACCTTGAGAGCCAAGGTACAATGGACGAGCATTTAGCATCAGTTAAAGCATACCGAGATCAATACGGTATTGCCTAACTAAAAAAAGCCTCGCAATTGCGGGGCTTTATTTTGACCACAGTAAATAGAGCTAATAATGAAAGATGTATTTAAACCTAACGGCCTTGGTATAAAGCGTATATTTAAAGCAACGTATTGTTCGTACCTTGGTTTTAAAGCGGCCTTTATAGAAGAAGCGGCTTTTAGGCAAGAGTTGCTACTTAGCATTATTTTGCTACCCATTTCTTTTTGGCTAGCTTCATCGGTATTACATTGGGCATTGTTAGTAAGTACATTACTGATCATATTGATTGTGGAATTACTTAATTCAGCAATAGAAGCGCTCACCGATCGCGTAAGTACAGAGCGCCATGTATTATCGGGGCGTGCAAAAGATATGGGATCTGCAGCAGTAACACTCTCATTAATGATCCTTACGATCGTGTGGGGTGCTAGTTTGTATATAAAGTTATTTCAGTAAACCCTCTATATAAACCAATTAATACACCTAAAATGTTAATAAAGTGCTAGTTATGTTGTGTTTTTAGCGCATTTGGCTCAAATAATCAGCGAACAGTCATTTATTTCAAGTTTTCTTCAAAAAAGGGTTGATCTGTTTTCGGATCTCCCTATAATGCGACCCCACTGAGACGGCAGAGCAGGCAACGCTTAGCGAGGCAAGCAAACCACTTAGTGAGTCGAGTAAAACTTA
>NZ_DCYU01000050.1:4233-10416 GCF_002331165.1 Pseudoalteromonas sp. UBA2102 | reverse complement strand
GCCAAATTAACTATGCCACTACAGAGGATTAGTCTTTGGAGCTGAAAAATCAAAGAAACAGCTTTTCACTTTAGCTTCAAATAAAAGCTACAATGTTAGAATTCCTGTTGTTGCACAATTGATCAATCAATCTTCAGAGTTATATAAATCTAAAGTTGATTATTCTGAAATCATTGCTTGTGGATTAAGAACAATTTTTGAATTGTCTATTGATGAATTAAAATCTAAATACCCCAAAATATTTGAACATAATAAAGCCAATAGTACAAAATATAAGAAATCGAGTAGCTTAACTTGGGATACAGTGCAGGTCATTCATTTTATTACATCACACATTGATCTATTGCGCATAATTTCTGAAAGTATTGGATTAGGTTTTCACTCATTAAAAAACCTTATAGATTTTGAAGGTTATGTGATTTCTACGAACAAAGCACAGTTGGGTGCCCATAAATCAATAAAGTGCCTTAGCCCAGATGATTTGAAAAGCTTAGCCCAAAGAGCAGGACATTTCGCTATTTTTTGTGATGTTTTAATCTATAAAATCCCAGAATCAAAAATAACTTCTTTTAACCATATACAGATACCATAGTATGGTACTTTATTATTAAATATTAAGACGTGTTTTGATGGTAATGTAATTCAGTATCATACTAAAACCGTCTTAACTATGCTCGCTTAGAGCTAGAAAAAGACTTTAGTTAAATTCATACATCATAGCCAATGTTTAGGAATATCTAATTCAAAGGTATTGGCGGCATATTTTAGCATGGCGATTATTTCTTTGTGTTTATCTATGTCGTAATCCTTATTGGCTTTGCGTAGTTCAATAAGCTCTTTTAGTAGTGGAAGGTTGAACATTTTTAGTTTATAAAAATTATTCCAACTAGGCTGACCGAATAAGTTGAAAATTAATTCAGTCCCATCTCGTTCGCTAGCTAATCGTTTTTCGCCAGATATTAGGCTTTCGGCATTTTCAGCTTCATCACGATCTTCATACGTGTTTAGTAGTACCATTTAGATAACCTTAGTGATTAAGAGATAAACTTAAAGCCGATTATTCAACAGATTAACCGGCTTTATCAATTAAGGGTGAAAAACATTCATCGGTCGGTTTAAAGCAAGATTTCCCCAGTTTTCAAAGTATGGGCTTGTCGAGTTTTTAACTATAGCAGTATGTCTTAAAGACCATTCTTGTAAATGATAAAATAGTTGTGATGATACGATATTATTGAATGGGATATCTTTATAAGATTCAAATTTTTGTTCATCAACTTTAATGCACAAATGTGCAGCCAGTAATAAAACTTGATCTCTTGTTAAGTTAGAAAGTGGTATGCGAGCTTCACTCTGCGAATATTTACAAATATGGTAAACATTCAAATCTGTTTTTCTATTTCCAAAACTTGTTGGGTATCCAATAGTAAGCATATCGCCGTATGATACAGAGCCTGTAAATAATCCACTGCTACTATATTTGCAATTATCTGGCATATCGTAGGCAACTATATTTATATCACGGTCTGAATTGTGTTTAGAGCCTCGACCTACATATAGTGCAATAATTATATTACCTATTATCACCCTATGGAACTCATTATTTTTTACCGGAATTTTGCAAGCTGTAGCTATTTCATTAGGGTTGGATAGTTGATAATCACCAGCTACCTTGCAATATGCATCCCAAAGAGCCATGTCTGTTTCTTTTCTTAGTCTCTTTCCTTCTTTCACAATTTTGTAAAGAGTATTGGAGTTGTAAGAAGTAAATACAGAGGTGTTTTTTATCGAATTGGTATTGTTATGTTTGAGATCTGCTTTTAGGGTATTGATATTATAATTTACGTCTTTGCCTGGTAGAGATTCTGCAATCATTGCTGATAGAAAGGTATGCTTTCGGCGGTATTGGCCATTTGAACCTTTAATTAGCTTGTCATTTAAATTTTTGGTAAATAGTTTGAATGCATCATTAGATGCAGGAAAAATAGAGTTGTTCATTTAAATATCTCTTTATAATTGATTTATGGTTTTGACGGCCTTGGTTTTCATCGCAACACATGCAAAAAGAAATATTTTGGTGATAATACGAAGTCTATATAAATTTACCGATATCCAATTTTTGGATCCAAAGCATTACGCAGGCTTTATATGCCTATCTCTTTAACGACCTATCGCGATATTGAATAGGCGGTTGTTGACGAGACAGTTACATAGTAATTAATGGTTGACTAATGTTCAAGCTTTAGGTTTTGTCTTATTATAGATAGTAAGCTTAACTCTTTATTTGGAATACAGATGAAATCAGATGCTTTGTTTAGCCAATTAAAAAGTAAATTTATCGTAACTAATGCTGATATGGGAAACTTGCCTCATAGAACACGGTTAGAAGAGGATAAAGATACTGGTGAGTCAATTTTGCTTATGCCCAAAGAAGTTTATGGTGATTATGCTGAGATTGACGACATAATTTCATTTAAAAAAGCCTCAAAGTGCCGAATAAAATTAGTTAACTTAAGCTGTAAAGTTAAAAAGTGGGCGTCTTTTGTTCGGGAATATAACTCAATCTGCAGACAAATGAAGTCATCTAAACATCCTCTAAATAGAGTAATAGTCGAAGTCCAAGGGTTGAATTATTTGATTAAAGCCAAGGAGTAAATTTAATGAATAGTCAACCTATTAAAAATGATGATGAGCTAAGAATTGCTTTGCTTAGAGTTGATGAAATATGGGGTGCAGAAAAAGGTACTCCAGGTGGTAATGAACTAGAGCAGTTAGTAACGTTGATTAATGATTATGAGGATGATCAAATAATTGAGGAACGAATTAATCAGTCAGAGATTAAGGTCGATATTAATGACCTATAGTTATTTTAGTATGATACTTTATTACTTGGTTTTTTTATGTTTTTGTAGGATTTCTTAATTTAGTATGAAACTTTATTTTTAAAGGCCCAAATTACTTAACAGATAAATAGGCTTTGCAGGATGACTTAGTATGATACTTTATTACTCTCCCACATTTGTTGAAGATTAAAGGCGCTTAATGCGCCTTTTTTTGTGAGTAATTGTAGCCGCGTTTTATTACTGCAAGGCACTTAATTAAATAACAGTGAAAATAACTTCGTTTGAATACAGTGTTTCGTAATCAATGTCTTCATGGCAATATAGTTATAAACAAAATCAGGGAAGATAAAAATGGAACCATGGAATGACGATAAGTTAAATAGAGCTGAAGATGCAGAATATCTAACTTCTTACTTACTCAATCGATTTACAGTTAAAAAAGAGGAACCTTTTGTATTAAATATTGATGCTGAATGGGGATTTGGTAAAACCTATTTCCTTACAAACTGGCAAAGAGGTTTAAAAGCTGAAGGGTGCGAAGTTGTTTATTTTAATGCTTGGGAGAAGGATTTTACAGATAACCCTTTGCTTGGTTTTATTTCTGCTATTGATAAAGAATTAAGACCCTTTTTTAATAAAAAGGGTAACGAAAGTCAAAAAACTAAATGGAATAAGTTTAAGCTTGCAGCCGCACCGCTACTTTTATCTTTTATAGCAAAAAAAATGACGGGTTATTCACTCGATCAAATAAACGAATTAATTGAGAGTGATGATGCTGAGGATAAAGCATCAAGTATAGATAAAAAAGATACTAATAAATTAGTTGAAGGGTTAACCACTCAAGCAACACATATTGCCTTAGAGCATCAAGATAGTATTGAAAATAGCATTACTACTTTTAAGATTAATTTAGGGGCGATCGCTAAAAAGGCAGGTAAGGATATAAAGCCAATTTTCATATTCGTAGATGAGTTAGACAGATGTAGACCTAGTTATGCCATTGAACTACTAGAGACAATTAAACACCTATTTCAAATACCGCGCGTTTATTTTGTTGTAGCTACAGCATCCGAGCAATTAAGTCATTCAATAAAAGCTATTTATGGTAATGATTTTGAATCTAAAAAGTACCTAAATAGATTTTTCGATCAAATTTATCATCTACCACCACCAAATCGTTTGTCTTACTCAGAGTATTTATGGAAAACAGAGCTTATTAATGATGATAAGTTAATTGCTGTGCATAAAAATGGTAATGCTTACTTGCTGGCACAAACAGCTATTTTATGTGATGCGGGTTTACGAGATATTGAACAAGCCGTTAAGGTTTTACAAGCTATTCAGCTAACAACTGAAGAAAGGATATATACGTTACCGTTAGTATTTTTAGCTATTCTAAAAATAAGTAAGCCAGACTTATATAAAATTATGATACCAATGTGGAAAGATAAATTTCGAACTAACTCTAATTCCAAACAAAATTGGAATATTTTTATTGAAAAAATGAATAACCCTGAATCGAATTTGGACTCAATGAGAGCCCCTGAAGGTAAAATTATTAGCATTATAAGTATGTTACTAGGAAAAACCGGAATAAGATCTACAGAAATTCAACGTGGTACAACAGAGCTTGGCGATATGATCCTACATGACTTTAGCTTTAACCAAAATCGACAGTTTTCGATACTACATTACCCTGAGTTAGTTGAGCGTGCAGGTCGTTTTATATCTTAAAGAAAGGGGGAAAACTCCCTTTTCGTATTAATGAGCAAAAATAATCAGAGCTTGAGTATACACAGAGTCTGCAGCTTTAATTGCGCAGCGGTTACCTATAAAACATTTAAATCACTAACCTCTACTTAATAAGCGCTAAATACGCTAAAATTACAGGCTACTTTTTTAGCAATAAGCCCACAATTTTATGACCTCAGCAACAAGCCCTAGTACCTTTAACGATCTTGGCCTTATTCCAGAGCTACAAGCTCGTTTAACCGATTTGGAATATAGCCAACCTACGCCAATTCAAGCTAAGGCGATTCCAAGTGTACTGGCTGGTAGCGATTTAATTGCGGGGGCAAATACTGGCTCAGGTAAAACAGCGACGTTTGCATTACCAATGCTACAAACCCTATTTTTAGAGCAAGGCGCTAAAAAAGTAGCGAGCAAAGGTAATTTTGTCACTGGGCTTATTTTGGTACCTACCCGTGAGCTTGCAACGCAGGTGGCCGATAGCGTTAAATCGTATTCTGCCAACTTTAATGGCGCCATTAAAACGGTGGCGGTATTTGGTGGTGTGTCGGTTAATACACAAATGCAGGCTCTACGCGGCGGCGCCGATATTATCGTGGCAACACCAGGGCGTTTGCTCGATTTAATCTCAAGCAATGCTATTAAGCTCGATAAAGTAACTACCTTAGTGCTTGATGAAGCCGACCGCATGTTAAGCCTTGGCTTTACCGAAGAGCTTGCTGAGTTATTAGCGTTAATGCCTGCTAAAAAACAAACTATGTTATTTTCAGCAACCTTCCCAGAGCAAGTAACACAATTAACGCAAGAGCTGTTAACCAACCCTGTTGAAATACAAGTTCAAAGCAAAGACGAAAGCACCTTAGTACAGCGCGTATTTACAGTTAATAAAGGCGAAAAAACCACGGTTTTAGCGCATTTAATTAAAGCGCATAAATGGCGCCAAGCACTTATTTTTGTAAACGCTAAAAAAGACTGTGAGCACCTAGCAGGTAAGCTTGAAAAGCGTGGTATTAACGCACAGGTATTTCATGGTGATAAAGGTCAAAGTGAGCGTACTCGCGTAATAGAAAAATTTAAAGCCGGTGAAATAGAAGTACTTATTGCCACCGATATAGCAGCCCGTGGTTTAGATATTGCCAAACTGCCTGTTGTTATTAACTTTAACTTACCGCGTAGCCCCGCTGATTATATGCACCGTATTGGCCGAAGCGGCCGTGCTGGCGAAGTTGGCTTAGCGTTATCGTTAATTGATTATGAAGACTTTCATCACTTTAAAATAATCGAAAAGAAAAACAAACTGCGTTTAGAGCGTGAAGAAGTAACCGGTTTTGCGGTAAACCAAGCAAATCTTGATGCAGCACAAGCACTTAAAAACGATAAGCCAATGGCAAAGCCTGAAGGCACAGGTAAGAAAAAGAAGAAAAAATCCAACCAAGAAGATGATGTATGGAGCGGCTGGAGAAAAAGATAAGCCTTAATACATATAAATCATTAAACTCGAATTATTAAAAAACCCTGCACATTTGCAGGGTTTTTTTGGTAGTAGCTAATATTGCTATATAGCAAATTAAAACTTAGACGGAGCTGGTGGCAC
>NZ_DCYU01000050.1:0-3843 GCF_002331165.1 Pseudoalteromonas sp. UBA2102 | reverse complement strand
TCTATCGATGGATCTTGGCCTTTATAAATAAGCTCTGGGCGGTCAACCACTTTAATATCAGGAGCAACGCCTTCGTTTTCTATAATCCAGTTACCTTGGGTATCTAAAATACGGAAAGTAGCCGCAATAACTTGCCCGCCATCTACAAGAGCAGGGTTGCCAGAAATACCAATTAAGCCACCCCACGTACGCGTACCAATTAGCTTACCTAAACCCGCTTGGCGGAAGTAGTAAGGAATTGCATCACCGCCTGAGCTTGAATAGCCGTTTATTAGCATTGCTTTAGGACCGTCGTGCGCAAACTGTGGCGTTTTAGTCGGCTCTGTACCACGGCGTTTCCAATAGTTAAGTGGTTTACGTGCAAGCCAGGTGATCATGTGCTCAGGAATATAGCCACCGCCATTGTAACGGTCATCAATAATCATGGCGTCTTTGGTGGTTTGCGGCATGTAATTTTTAAACATGGCGCGGTTACCTTCATACGCTGTATTTGGCAGGTGTACGTAGCCAATACGTCCATTTGATAGCTTATTAACGTAGGCTGCACGCGAGTTAACCCAATCTAAATAACGTAGACCTTGCTCACTGGCTACCGGTTTTACTGTTACTTGCCACGCACCTTTGCTACGCGGTTTGCTGTTTAGCACCAGCTCCACTTGCTCGCCTTGGGTGTTTTCAAGGAGTTCGTAAAAGTTAGCAACGTCTTTAACCGAGCGGCCATTTACCGCAATTATGTAATCGCCGTTATGTGCTTTTACGCCTGTAGTACCCAGTGGTGAGCGGAAATCGTCATGCCAGTTTTCACCTTTGAAGATTTGCTCTATTTTTACATAACCCGATGGATCGCTTGCAAGCTTAGCGCCTAATAAACCGTGGTTTTTACGCTCGGCTTTTGGCATATCACCCGATTGCACGTAAATATGGCCAGAGTTAATTTCGCCGGCAATTTCGCTAAGTATGTAATCAAGGTCGCTACGATGGCTAATTGCATCAGCCATAGGTTGGTATTTAGCTAAAATAGCATCCCAATCTTGTCCGTGATGGTTTTCGTCGTAGAACCAGTCACGCAATGTGCGCCAGCCTTCTACGTACATTTGTTGCCACTCAGCTTGCGGGTTAATTTTAAGCGTCATTTTGCTTAAATCGAGCTTGTTGGCGTCTAAGTCTTGCTTGGGTTTAGGCTCAATTAAGCTGTAACCGCCACTTGTATGTACAAGCAGGTGCTCGCTATTGCTCGATATAGTGTAATTGCTAACGCCTTTAGCCACGGTTTCTAGCTCGCTATCGTGTTCGGTGCCTATAAGTTGTAATCCGCCATTAGCAAGTGTAAGCACGCCGTCTTTTACTGCGGTTAAGCCACGGTAATCGCCAGCAGGAGCATTAAGCGCGGTAACACGCTGCATGAAGTCGTTGCTTTGCAGTGCGTTTTTAACTTTTTTGTCGTCTTCTTTTTCGTCGTCATCGTCTTTTACAATCGTGGTTTCATCACTTTGTAAGGCAATAAGCGGTTTAACACTGTCGTTTACCGCAGCCGCATAAATACGGGTGGCGCGGTTAAACATGTAGTCAAACTCGTAACTGCTAAACGCAAGGTTAAAGTCGCGCTCAGAGCTAAAGTAAAGGTATTGGCCATCTGGCGAAAAAGTTGGGTTTTGCTCATTACTCATTTCGTCTGTTAAGCGCGTCCCCTTTTCTTTTTTAAGGTTGTAGTGCCACAGTGAGGCATAACGGTTTTCGTTATTTTTAACATACACAATGTCTTGGCTGTTAGGCGACCACGTATACTGAGTAATGCCGTCTTCGTCGTAAATGCCGGTATCAATTTTGTGTTGCTTGCCCGATTTTGCATCTAACCACCACAGTGTGTGGTTTTTGTCTGCAAATAATAATTTTGAACTATCGGGTGACCAAATAGGCGTAAAGCGCCAAATAGTGCCATTACTAGTGAGTTGTTTAATGGCATTATTTTTACTGCGATCTTTTAAGTAAATTTCGTACTCGCCGCTTTTATCGCTCATGTAAGCAATGTAACGCCCATTTGGCGACCAACTTGCGTCTATTTCACGGCTCTTATCTGTGTACGATAAGTTACGCGTAGGGCCTTGTTTAACAGGTACACTAAATAGCTCGCCACGGGCTGTAAATACAGCACGTTTGCCATCGTGAGAAATCGACATAGAATCAATAAAGTCGCTCACATTTTTGCTGTACGGCATAGCGTATTGGCGCACACCTGCAATGTTAATGCTCAGCTTAGTGCTTTTTTGTGTTTTTGCGTCAAAGCGATATAAGTAACCGCCGTTTTCGAACACAACCGCATTAGGGCCTGCTGAAGGCCAAAGTACGTCAAAGTTTTTATAATTAGTGAGCTTTTTAGGCTCACTGCCTTTGCGGTATTGGTAAAGGTTTAGTGTGTAATCACGATCAGATACAAAATAAATATTGTCGCCAACCCAGGTAGGTTGCTGGTCGGTTGCACGGTTAGTGGTAAGTTGCTCTGAAGTGTTATTTTCTAAATCGTAAATCCATACGTCTTGGGCACGGCCGCCACGGGTGCGTTTCCAGGTACGAAACTCACGGTCAATGGGCGTATAAACATACTTGCTACCATCTGGGGAGAGCATACCGCCGCCTGTTTCAGGAATAGCTAAAGGTTGCTCAAGGCCACCGTCGGCAGGGACCATATAAGGGCGACCCATACGTTTACCCCATGGTGTGCGGTTTGCTCTAAACACCACATTTTTACCATCGGCGGTCCAATCTAAAACGCGGTAATCAAAGCCACCACGCGGTGGCATTGGGCCAACATCGTTGTAGTATGTAAGCTGCTTAAGGCCTGAGCCATCGCTGTTAATTACATAAACTTGGCGGCTGCCGTTATACTCAGCCGAAAACGCAATACGCTTACCATCAGGAGAAAACTTAGGAAATGTTTCAAAACCAATGTGGTCGGTTAAACGTTTGCTTTCGCCGGTTTGTGTATTAGCAATATAAATATCGCCGCTGTAAACAAAGGTCACGTTTTGGTTATGAATATCAGGAAAGCGTAGTAAGCGAGTGTCTTTAGTTTCATAGGCCGATACGCTCGGTGCAATAACCGCAGCCAAGGCAAGAGCCAATGTTGTTAATTTTTTCATGGGATTACATCCTATATTAATAGCTGTTACATCATAACAATAAGGTTATAAATAGCGATGCACTTGCGATAAAAGGTCTGTTACAAAATGTGAATAAAAAAAGGTTGGCATTAAAACGCCAACCTTCAAGGGAGTACTCTTTTTAAAGAGTGAAATTAGTGGTCGTGATCGTCGTCTTCTTCCTCTTGCGCAATACCAAGCCAAGTAATTGCACTAGGAGCAAAAGTAAGCTCAACCTCACTTTCAATTTCTAAGTCTTCAAGGTGTACTTGCACAACGTGCTGAGCAATAGGGTCGGCTTTTATTGCTGTAGCGCACTGGTTTAATTACAAGCAATGTATTAAACAAAATGACGATAATTGCCCGTGTTCAGGCACCGAATCTGAGCAGGTAGCTTAGCGTTGTTAGTGCTACAAACAACTAACGTGTAGCACTTTAAATTAATCCCCTAGTGTTTAAATTTTTTAATAGCCTAAAGCTAAAAGTGAGTTAAAGTAACCATCCAATATTGGTTTATTACGCTTGGCTTAGGCTAGGGCGTGCTGATCTTTGCGGATTGAAATTTGTTCAATCTAGGGGCGATTAAATCGCGGCGCGAGGTTTGCAACCTATGGGCTAAGTAAAAACCGAGTAACAAAGAGTTTATCGCCCCTAGGCAGAACCCGAAGGGCAGCGCATGTTTGGCATTTATGCTGCGTTATCGCCT
>NZ_DCYU01000142.1:9971-12754 GCF_002331165.1 Pseudoalteromonas sp. UBA2102 | reverse complement strand
AAGTTTTTTTACCTGAAAGGCGTAGTTCATATATTCATTCCATTGAAAATATTAAGGCTATAAATCCAGAGTTAATACAAAAATCCTGCTTGCCTCTTAAATTATTCTGCAAACACAAGGTAATATACTCAACATTATTATGTGCTCGGACAATAATGGCACCGAAATAACTTTTTACAATGGCTTATTTAAATTTTTCATCATTTTTTATTTCAAATGCGATTCAGTCTTATTTGCTATTTGTTATATGAATAAAATAACGACAAAAACGTGCGTTTGCGTTACTCCTCCCTTTAAGCAAAAACAAAATGCGTGCTATAATCGCGGCCTTTCCAAGTTAACAGCAATCTGTATAAGCGAAATTATTCATGAGCGAAAATAGTCACATTAAAGTCATCGTTGGTATGTCCGGCGGTGTTGATTCTTCTGTATCTGCATATTTATTACAGCAACAGGGCTACCAAGTAGAAGGCCTGTTTATGAAGAACTGGGAAGAAGACGACAATGACGAATACTGTGCAGCCGCTGAAGATTTAAAAGATGCGCAAGCAGTGTGTGACAAATTAGGCATCGAGCTTCATACCGTTAACTTTGCAGCAGAGTATTGGGATAACGTTTTTGAGTACTTTTTAGAAGAGTATAAAGCGGGCCGTACGCCAAACCCTGATATTATGTGTAACAAAGAAATTAAATTTAAAGCGTTTTTAGAATTTGCTGCCCAAGCACTTGGCGCCGATTTTATTGCTACAGGCCATTATGTTCGTCGTGAATTACGCGACGACAAATACGTTATGTGCCGAGGCTTAGACGATAACAAAGATCAAAGCTATTTCTTATACACTTTAAGCCATGAGCATATAGGCCAAACCCTTTTCCCAGTTGGTGATATAGCTAAACCTGAAGTACGCCGTATCGCAGAAGAGCAAGACTTAATCACCCACGATAAAAAAGACAGCACCGGTATTTGTTTTATTGGGGAGCGCAAATTTAAAGACTTTTTACAAAAGTTTTTACCTGCACAACCAGGTGTGATCGAAGACACAGATGGCAACAACGTAGGTGAACACGAAGGGCTTATGTATCATACACTAGGCCAGCGTAAAGGGTTACTAATTGGTGGCATGAAAGAAGGCTCTGGCGAGCCATGGTATGTTGTAGATAAAGACGTTGAGCGCAATGTACTGGTTGTAGGGCAAGGTAAAGACCACCCTCGCCTTTACAGCAATGGCCTAAACGCTAATCAATTACATTGGGTAGACCGTGTTGGCCCGCAAGGCACCACGCGCTGTACCGTTAAAACTCGTTACCGCCAAGAAGATATTAATTGTACCCTTCTCGTTGGCGAAGATGGTATGGCACGCGTATTGTTTGATGAGCCACAAAAAGCCGTTACACCGGGTCAGTCAGCTGTATTTTATGCCGATGAGGTGTGTTTAGGTGGTGGTATTATTGATTCGGTGATCAAGTAATGAATGAACACCAAGTCATGGCGCTTGCCGCCATGTGCCAAGTGGCTAAACAAGTACAAAAAATTGCCCAGTACGGCAGTGCAAACGATTCAGATTTAGATGTGCTTTTTACAAGTATTGTACAAACATCTCCCGCATCACCGGTTGATGTTTATCAAGGTACGCATAACTTACGCGACGGCTATAAAACATTAATGGCACAGCTGACTGCTGGCACTCAAAAAGATGTCGAAATAGTTAAGTACGTAGGTGGTTTAATGCAACTTGAACGTATTTTAAATAACGAGCCAAAAAGCTTAGCTGAACTTGGCCGCCGTATCGACGACATTCATCGTCGCTTAGATCACTTTGCCATAACCGATGACACCGTAGTTGCCGGTTTAGCAGATATATACTCGTCGGTGCTAAGCCCCCTTGAGCACCGAATTCAGGTTTATGGTAAACCCGAGTTATTAAAACAGCAGCAAACGCAAAATAAAATTCGTGCACTTTTATTAGCAGGAATTCGCAGTGCTGTATTATGGCGACAAATGGGCGGTAAACGCCGTCACTTTTTCTTTGCAAAAAGAAAAATTCTCGCTATTGCAAAAACAAAAATTTAATTATCGTTCAAAACTAAAATTTAGGAGTTATTATGGAGCTTTCAGCGTTAACCGCTATCTCTCCAGTGGATGGTCGCTACGGCAGCAAAACCACTGAACTACGCAGTATTTTCAGCGAATTTGGCTTAATCAAATACCGCGTAACCGTTGAAGTGCGTTGGTTGCAAGCCTTAGCTGCAGCAAGCGATATTAAAGAAGTACCTGCATTTAGCGAACAAGCCAATGCACTATTAAATGCCATTGTTGATAACTTCAGCGAAGCAGATGCACAGCGTGTAAAAGACATTGAACGCACCACAAACCACGATGTTAAAGCGGTAGAATACTTACTAAAAGAAAAAGTAGCCGATAACAGCGAAATCAACGCTATCAACGAGTTTATCCATTTTGCTTGTACCTCGGAAGATATAAATAACCTATCTCATGGTTTAATGCTAACAGAAGCTCGCGATAAAGTATTATTGCCATACTGTGACCAATTACTTAACGCCATAAAAGAAAAAGCCATTGAGTACAAAGCAGTGCCTATGATGACGCGTACCCACGGCCAGCCAGCTACGCCTTCAACTATGGGTAAAGAGTTTGCTAACGTATACGTGCGTTTAAAACGCCAACGCGACCAAATCGCACAGGTAGAAATGCTAGGTAAAATTAACGGTGCTGTAGGTAACTACAATGCCCACTTAAGTGCTTACCCAGATTACGATTGGCA
>NZ_DCYU01000142.1:3171-9576 GCF_002331165.1 Pseudoalteromonas sp. UBA2102 | reverse complement strand
CCGCATGACTACATTGCCGAGCTATTTGATGCTATTGCTCGCTTTAACACTATTTTACTTGATTTTGATCGTGACGTTTGGGGTTACATTGCCCTTAACCACTTCAAGCAAAAAACCATTGCTGGTGAAATCGGCTCTTCAACGATGCCGCATAAAGTAAACCCTATCGACTTTGAAAACTCAGAAGGCAACCTAGGCATAGCAAATGCTATATTTGCTCACCTTGCACAAAAACTGCCTGTTTCTCGTTGGCAACGTGACCTTACCGACTCTACAGTACTGCGTAACTTAGGTGTGGGCATGGGCTACACGCTTATTGCTTATCAATCGACACTTAAAGGCGTAAGCAAACTTGAAGTAAATGAGCAACGCTTGCTCGAAGAGCTTGATCAAAACTGGGAATTACTTGCAGAGCCAATTCAAACGGTTATGCGTAAATACGGTATTGAAAAACCATACGAAAAACTTAAAGATTTAACGCGTGGTAAGCGTGTAAATCAAGAGATTATGGCCGACTTTATTGATGGTTTAGACCTGCCAGAGCATGCAAAAGTTGAAATGAAAAAACTAACACCAGCCAACTACATTGGCCGCGCTGTTGAGTTTATTGACGATTTAGTTTAGGTAGTCAATTGCAAATATAAAAAGCGAAAGGATAATCCCTTTCGCTTTTTTTGTACTAAAAATTATAGGTCAACTCTATGTACCAATTAAAAATAAACACCCTCAGTGAACAAGAATTTTTAAACCAATATTGGCAAAAAAAGCCACTATTGATTAAACAAGGTTTTACAGACTTTCAAGACCCAATAGAGGCAGAAGAGCTTGCCGGTCTTGCAATGGAAGAGAGTATAGAGTCGCGTATTGTTACTAACCATAATAACGATTGGCAAGCATACCAAGGCCCATTTGAAGACTTTGAAAAACTCACTGAGCAACACGCAACTTTACTGGTACAAGCGGTTGATCATTGGCATAGCGATGCTGCACAACTGTTAGAGCCGTTTAGATTTATACCTAACTGGCGAATAGATGACTTAATGATCAGCTACTCTACCCCTAAAGGTGGAGTGGGCCCACATTTAGACCAGTATGATGTATTTATAATCCAAGGTGAAGGTAAGCGCCATTGGCGTGTTGGCTTGCCCGATCCTACTCTTAAGCAATTTACACAAAATAAAAAACTACTCCAGGTTGAGCAATTTGAAGCGGTAATAGATTGTATTTTAGAACCCGGCGATATTTTATATATACCACCTGGGTGCCCACATGAAGGCTATGCTATAGAAAACGCCTTAAATTATTCAGTGGGTTTTAGAGCGCCTAACCAACAAGACTTATTTTCGAGTTTTGCCGATCATATTATTGATACTGACAGCGGCCAAAAACGCTATTCCGATCACACATTAACGCTAAGAGACGCTAAAGGTGAGCTTTTAGATAGCGAAGCCAATAAAGTTAAAACCCTTATGCAAGCGCTTCTCAATAACGATGAGTTATTTAAACAATGGCTGGGTAACACCCTAAGTCAGCCCAAGCATGAAATGGACTTAGCACCGCTTGAAGCCCCTTTAACTTGCGAACAAATGAGTGAATTAATAGCCTGCAATAACGATGAGTTTGAGCGTTTAGGTGGCACACGTGCTATTTTTCAGCAATGTGAAGATACCTTACTGCTAAGCATTAATGGTGAGAACTATTTATTACCCCTCTCGGATTTAAAAGCCGTTAGACTTTTAACTGATAATAGTTATTTTAACACTGAAGATTTAGACCAAGCCCAACCAAGCCTAGTTTTTATTCAAACTTTTACTACACTAGTTAATGAGGGAGTTTGGTTTAACTAGGGGTGTTCTATGAGCTATCAAGTTAATAAAGTAGAGTGGGATATACAAAAAGACCTGCTACAACAAATACGTGAAAAGGTTTTTGTATACGAATTACACATCCCAAAACGCATAGAATTTGATAGCCTCGATAAAATTGCTCACCACGTTTTAGTGACTGATGAATGCAAATTGCCTGTTGCTACAGGCAGGCTTTGTACCGACGGGTTAATAGGCCGAATTGCTGTACTGCCAGAGCACCGAAATCGTCATGTATACACATCGCTGCTGACCTTTATTGTTCAACTAGCCGCAAACGACGGCCATAAAGCCATTAGTATTAATTGCATATTAAATGAAGTAGAGCGTTTTAAGCGAAATGGGTTCAAGCAGCAAGGCACTGTATTTATGGAAGCAGGCATACCCAGACAGCGTATGCTCTGTGAAGTATCGCAGTTTGTTACCAAACCCTTTACGTTAGTACATTAAAAAAGGGCGGAAATTGCCCTTTTAAATGTTCATACATGCATCATTCTATTTTGGCTCATTGGCCCAAAGTTGCTCGTTTTCATGCATTTCGTATAAACCATGAGCACGGTTTATAAGTAAGTTGGCAAAATCGACCTGGGTTTTATCACGAGCACCCACACTCATTATTTGATCGGCTTTTAACTGCCATTGTAACGAAAAATAACGCATGGCATCGCGTGCATCTTTTGCTGCACTTACTTCAGCATGATCTGTTGGTAAGCGCCCTGTTATTACCCAATAGCTCTTGCCGTTTTGTGCTTTAAATTTCCACATAGCACACAGTGGCGCTAAAAAACGGCTATCTTTGTCTATTACTGATTTAGGCATAATGCCTTTTTCTGCTAAATATTTTTGAGCGTTTTGAAAACATTCGCGTTGCCAAGCAACACGTTGCTGCTCTATTTGTGCTTGCTCTTGCGCTGTTAATGGTTTTTTTTCTTCTTGCTGCATTTTATTAACCTTTACTGCTTTTTTTTACACTCTAAGTGCATAACAAATAAGGTGCAAGCATAAAACAGCTGCTTTGCACCTTAAATACATCATTTGATTTGTTTTTGGCCACAATTACGTTTAAACAATAATAAATCGCTGTTATTTTATATTGTGATCAAACGAGCCCACATCACCTGGGAACACCACTGGCGATTCAATCCCGTCTTTACTTATCGCTGCAACACCAAAATAGTAGTTATCAATAACCACATTTTTAAGTGTGGCCGTTGTAACTTTCCCAACATCTTGGCTAAATTGCCATTGTGGCTCACTGGTATAGCGCCAATAAATACGATAACCAGCTATATTATCATCATCTGACTTTTGCCACGAAAGCGTGGTGTTAGCATTAACCGCGCCTTCAATTTTCATCTGCTTAGGGGGTGCTGGGGCCCACGCCATTGAAGCCATAGTTACAGCGTTAAGCGAGGTAAGTTTTGCAGTGTAGTCAAAATCAACACCATCTATTGTATCCCCATAAACCACGCCATTTTCAGTGCGTAAGTCTTGATGCTGTCGGTCGTAATGCTCGTTAGTTTCCATAATTCTGACTGCAGCAAAACCTGCATCGTTAAAGGGTCTATGGTGCCCGCCTCGGCCAAATCTATCTAACCTGTAAACTAACATTGTATCTAAATTTGGGATGTACCTATCAGCAATAGTATCTATATAGCGGGCTAAATTACGGCTCGCTGAGTCTACCTCACCGCCGGTAAATCGCCTTGTACGCGCCTGCTCTTTAGTTTCTACTACACGTGTGCCTTCAGAAAATATGCGTGCCGTTGTATTGTCGGTAACGCCATTAATACCGGTAATGTTGCCAATCATATCGTTATTTAAAACGCCATGAACTTGCCAATCATGCTTTTGCGCATACGCTGTGAGTATTTTACCACCAAACAGGCCTTGCTCTTCGCCCGAAAGTGCCGCATATACAACTGAGCCATTAAATTCATATTTGCTAAGTACACGTGCAGCTTCAATAATACCTGCCACGCCCGAGGCGTTATCATTGGCACCTGGTGAATCACTGGTAAAGTCCATAACATCACTCACGCGCGAATCAATATCGCCCGACATAATCACCATTCGGTTTGGCTCAGTACTGCCGCGCTGAATTGCAACAATGTTTACTACTTCAACAGGATTAGGGATTCGTTTTTCACCTGATATGGTGTCTTTAACTTCAATTACTTCTAGGCAGCCACCACATTGTGCTGATATTTTCTCAAACTCTTTTTTGATCCAACGCCTTGCAGCGCCTATACCCCGTGTATCTGACTTAGTGTCTGAAAGCGTATGGCGAGTTCCGAAATCCACCAGCGTTTGTATATCACTCCCAATACGCTTAGCTGATACCTCGGCTGCAATATCATGTAGCATTTGTTGTTCTTCATATTTTATGCTGGCATGAGCGTGTGCTGTTAACCCTGCCGTACAAGCAAAAGCTAACGCACTCAATTTAATAAGTTTAGTTGTAATAGAAAAAGGTTTTTTGCGCATTATAAGCTCCTTATTTTTTACCTTACCTTTACTCAACAACCTAGTTAGTGCAACTATTTTGAGTTAAAGCTTTATACAAGTAAGCTCAACTGTAAAAATTAACCACAGTTACACACTCCTCCCTCGTTTATGCAACTGAGCGTATTACAAACCTTGTTACATAAATATGTTATATACATTGCGTGTTTTCGTGGCAAACTAATGGGGTGTTTTATTTGTAATTGTAATCTATGCGCCAGCTTAAAGCCGATACGGTCTCTGCCAATTTAATAGCTTCTAGTAACAACCAATATGGGCCTATTTGTGTTTATCAAAATACGGCCTATCGCTGGTTAACACTTGCCCAAAATGCGCATAGCGATATTACTATTCAAGGGGTAATGAGCCTTAATAAAAATGAACAACTACTGATTGCGGTTAATCAATGTATGCTGTTATTTTTACTAAAAACAGTAGAGCCACTTCGGGTTTTAAATTTAGGTTTAGGCACTGCGGGCATTGAACGAGCTATTTATTATTTACATAACAAAACAGCTTATATAAATAACGTAGCTGTGTTTGACAGTGTAGAAATAAACCCCGCGATGATAAGCGTTGCAAAGCAGCATTTTAGCTTGCCCGCTAATCATACGGTGCACTTACAAAATGCAGAGTTGTTTGTTGCAACGTGCACGCGTACATACAATGTCATCACAATTGATATTTTTAGTGGTGATGTACACCAAGACTTTTTATCAGATAGTGTATTTTGGCAAAACATACGTCGCTGCAGTGAGCAAAACGCACAAATTATTATAAATTTAAACCCTAAAACGGGTAAAGAGCTTCAAGCTTTACTCGTCTTGTTTAGGCAACACTTTAGCTGCATCGCCCTTATAGAGTTTAACGAGTACAAAAATATTGTCGTGATACTTTCTCAGCAAAGCTTAATACACATCAATAAAGAAGAAATAGCTCATTCGCCATTATTTAAAACGTGGGCGCCCACCCTTCACAGCGACATAAACAGCATTTATCACATAGAGTAATTTATCGCCCAGGTTCGTGTTTTTCATAGCATGGTAAACGGGTTTCTAATTGCTCCCAATTGGCTTTAGAGGTAACAAAATTATGCGAAATGACCTGTTCAGTAATATCACTGTCTATCAACCCTAGACGTATACGCAAGCGTGATTCATCCAGAGCGTTCGCACTGTAAATGGGCGATCCACAGGTTTTACAAAAAAAGCGCGCACGCCCAGGTTTAAAATTAAATTCAGTTAAATTATCTTTACCTTTGGTAAGTGTAAAATCGCGAGTATTTACAAAACCATTTGTGGCAAAAGCAGTCCCGCTGTTTTTTCTGCATAGTGAGCAATGGCAATGAATGATTTGAGAAATAGGCCCTTTAATTTCAATGCTTACCGCTTTACATAGGCACGTTCCTGTATACATATAATCCCTTTATTATTTTAATTTTGTGTTGTTAGCTATTTTACCCGTTTAAAATATAAACGTCAGCACAATAGATACAACACAACATTGGTTGACTAATCCACAGTAAATTGGTTATATAAATTTTAAGATTTAAAAATTAAAACCCATGTAATTGGTATACCAATTTATGTACTTACATTAGTAAAAGAGGGATTATGCGCGTTAAATACAGCTTACTATTAGTGGCCTGCTCAGGATTATTAGCCTGTAGCCAAAACAATCAAAACGCCCCCTCTGCAAAGTGGCTACTAGTAGATAACTTTGAACAACCACTAAAAGGCTGGACAAAGGCCGACACAGACAATCAAACTCAACCTTATGTCGCTAACCCACAAGTGACTAAAATAGAGGTTGAGGACACAACCAAAGGGATTAACCATTTTTTAATTAAAAAGCCCGCCGAAAAGGGTATTGTTGGAAACCGTAAAGCCCTTAGCTATAAAAAGCTGCCAAAAACAGTGCCAGTTGGCGAAACCTACACTTTTTTTACACGTATTAACGTTGCCTCTTTTCCAAATAACCATGCTTTTGGATTAAGTAATTTAGAGCCAGAGCAAATAAACGTTCATGGCTACGA
>NZ_DCYU01000142.1:0-2791 GCF_002331165.1 Pseudoalteromonas sp. UBA2102 | reverse complement strand
AATACCGGGGCGCTAATGGTCAAAACTGATAAGGGCTATAGTAATATCCAAAACTATGCACAAGCGCAATCGGCTCAACCACTTGATACAAACAGTTGGTACAACATTTGGTACGTTGTTAATAATGCATCGGTAAAAATGCAAGGTCAGCAATACAATGTATACGTGCAAGGCGGCGAATTTAAAAACCAAACCTTAGTGTATAAAAATGCCACCTTTAGAATGAAACGCGAACGCCCACTTAGCTACTTTTTAGCTAACTGCAATACGGGCCCTCACAAAAATCCTTACGGAAATGGGGGGTTACGCTATGACGACATTTACATGATTAAAGGCGTAAACCTTACAAACCCTCTTCGATAAAATTAGCTGTGTCATTTAGTCGTTAAAGTTCTACAGCGCGCTCCTTAAATGGTATGATCATTTTCTATTATTTGTCATTTAAGTTTATAAAATGTATCGATTATTCGAAAAAATGACCAACGCATTTCCTGAGCAAAAGCCAACGCAGCCACCCTCTACCTTATTTGCGTTTTGTCGTCATTACACTAAAGGCATGGAATTGTCGCTAGTTTTAATGTCTGTTAGTGCTGCCCTGCTTGCTATTTTAGAAGTGTCGTTGTTTAGCTATATGGGCCAATTGGTTGATTGGTTGGGCACCTACACACCACAAACTTTGTTTGAAGAGCAAAAAGCCGAGCTTATAAAAATGGCAGTAGTGCTTTTAGTGGTGTTGCCTATTGTGGTGTTTTTTCACTCGGCTATTTTACACCAAGCATTACTGGGTAATTACCCTATGTCGATTCGTTGGTTGGCGCATAGATACTTATTACGTCAAAGTGTGAGCTTTTATCAAAACGAGTTTGCAGGGCGTATCGCCACAAAAGTAATGCAAACATCACTGGCCGTGCGCGAAGCCGTAATGAAGCTGCTCGATGTACTAATGTACATAGTGGTTTATTTTGGCGCTATGGTGTTTTTAGTTGCCGAAGCAGACTGGCGTTTAATGCTGCCACTTTTAGTGTGGGTAATTGCTTATGCCGCCATTCAAATGTACTTTGTGCCAAAACTTAAAAAAATTGCCAGCTCGCAGGCCGATGCACGTTCAGAAATGACCGGCCGAATAGTCGACAGCTATACAAATATATCGACCATTAAGCTTTTTTCGTACACGCAACGCGAAGAACAATACGCTAAACAAAGCATGGATGTTTTTTTAAAACCGGTTTATAAGCAAATGCGCTTAGTAACCAGCCTTAACTTTGCCATTAATAGCCTAAATTACTTATTAGTATTTAGCGTGGCCGCACTCTCTCTTTATTTGTGGTCGTTAAGTGCAATTAGCGCAGGCGCAATTGCAGTAGCAGTAAGTTTATCGCTTAGATTAAATGGCATGGCGCAGTGGATCATGTGGGAAATAAGCAGTTTGTTTGAAAACATTGGTACCGCCACCGATGGCATGAAAACCTTATCGACGCCAATAAAAGTAGCTGACAAACCCAATGCGAGCACGCTTGAAGTTACTAAGGGCAATATTGAATTTACAAACGTGCATTTTAACTATGGTAAAGCCGCTAACGAAACCAATCGTGGTCCTGTAATGAACGGCCTAAACCTACATATAAAACCCGGTGAAAAAATTGGCTTAGTGGGCCGCTCTGGCGCAGGTAAATCAACCTTAGTGAATTTATTACTGCGTTTTTACGATACTGACTCTGGCACCATTAAAATTGATGGCCAAAACATTACCGATGTAAGCCAAGAAAGCCTTCGCCGTTATATAGCCATGGTGACCCAAGACACTTCCCTGCTGCATCGCTCTGTAAAAGATAATATTTTATACGGTCGACCCGATGCCTCAGAAGCTGAAATGCTCAGCGCTGCCAAGCAAGCTAAAGCGCTCGACTTTATAAGTGATTTAGAAGATAGCAAAGGCAATAAAGGGTTTGATGCACAAGTTGGCGAGCGCGGTGTCACCCTATCTGGCGGGCAACGCCAACGTATCGCTATAGCGCGGGTATTACTTAAAAATGCACCTATTTTAATACTCGATGAAGCCACCAGTGCGCTGGATTCAGAAGTAGAAGCTGCCATACAAGCAAGTTTAGATGACTTAATGACAGGAAAAACGGTTATTGCAATTGCCCACAGGCTATCGACTATTGCGCAAATGGACAGACTTATCGTACTTGATAAAGGTGGTGTGGTAGAGCAAGGCAGTCATGAAGAGCTTATTGCACAAAATGGTATTTATGCTGGCCTTTGGGCGCACCAAACCGGTGGGTTTATTGGTGTAGATTAATTTCAGTTAAAAACAAAAAAGCGAAAGGACTAACTACAGCCCTTTCGCTTTTTTATACAAACGCCTAAATAGCCTTTAACCACGTGATATTAAGCCATTAACCTTAAGCCAATTAAAATTAGCATGACAATATTGGCAATAAAACTGATTAAAAAGAAGTAAGTGCGTGGGCTTGGGTTTTTCTCGGTAGCTATAACGTAATACAACACCATATGAATTAATCGCGCTATTACATACACCCAAACACACATAGCAAATACAGGGCTTTGGTAATTTATAACAAATGCAAACAGCACAGTACCAATAAATAGCGCACTGTTTTCTAGTGTGTTATGAAAAGTACGATGAGCCCTGAATATAAAACTGTCGTGCGATAAATCATCGCTTATTTTACCTGGTACAGCATTAGGTTGTTTAGCTTTGCTAAAGGTAGCAACCGACCACTGTACCACTAACATTATTAAATAAACGTAAAACGCCATATAGGCA
>NZ_DCYU01000151.1:0-19523 GCF_002331165.1 Pseudoalteromonas sp. UBA2102 | reverse complement strand
CAAGCCGCCAATTTTGCCTTTTAATTTAGTTGCATCTATTTCTAGCGGCACAGCTTTGCCGCCATTAACGTCAAGCGTCAATTCTTTAAAATTAGGATCGGGGTCGCCCGACAGTGAAAACAAGTTAAATGTACCGTTTTCCATAACTAAAGATTCACCGCTGCCCATAAAGACGAGTTTTTCGCCATTAGGGCCATCAAGTGTTTCTATATCAACAAGCTCTGATAATTCACGAATCGCTAAGTCGCGCTGGTTATAAATAGAGCTTGCGTCAGAGGCGTTATTTGTGCCATTTACGACTGCAATTTCTTGGTTTAACGTATTTATATTTTGGATGAGTGAGTTGGCTTCTTCAGAAAAAATCTCAAGCTGCTCATTCACTATACCTTGTTGCTCAAGCACGATACCCGAAAGCCTATCCATTTGATCAACTAAGCTTTGCGCATCGGTCATTACTAATGAGCGAGCAACTGTTGAAGACGGCTGATTTAGCGCCTCTTGCACGTTATTAAATAATGAATTTATGCCCGTTGATAAGTTATTAGACTCTTCTGAAAAAATAGTATCAACACGGTTGGCTTCTGTTACAAATTGATCAAAAAACGATTTATTTGACGTGTCGCGGTTTAACTGCGACTGGGCAAACTCGTTCAATAACCTGTATGTTTCGCCGCGACCTACTTGGTTATCAACCATAGTGGTAAATTCAGTGCGCTCACGAACGTAGCCTTCTGTATTTACATTGGTGATGTTTTTACTGGTCGTTTGCAACAGCTCAGAGCTTGAACGCACCCCAGCACTGGCAATATTTAATAAACTAAACGACATATTACTTCACTCCTTGGGTAAACGCGCTTGTTGCAATATTTTTAAGCTCACTGCTATTTAGCACTTTTTTTATTTTACTCGCGTAATTAGGATCGGTTGCATAGCCTGCTTTTTGTAGCGAATCTAAAAATTCGTTTGGCTGTGCTGTTTTTTGTAATGCTTCTTCGTAGCGTGGGTTTTGCGTTAAAAAATCGACAAAGTCGTTCACGCTTTCTTTTATAGAATCGTAAGCTCTAAAACTTGCTTGTTTTTTAACAGGGGTACCTTGCTCAAATTCAAGCGTTACTTTACTTGCTTTATCGCCTTCCCAGCTTTTATCTGATTTAATATTGAACAGGTTATTTGAGCTATTCCCGTCGCTTTTATTAATAATATGCTTACCCCACCCCGTCTCAAGTGCCGCTTGGGCCACCATTACTGCAGGGTTTAAACCAATTTTTTCGGCCGCTGTTTTAGCATGCTCCCACACTGCACTAACAAACTCTTCAGCATTATTAAACGACGACTGCTGTGTAGGCTGTGTTGTGGTTTTCGTTTGTGTTGCCGCACTGCTGACTACTAAGTCATCTTTATTTGCTTGCTTTACACTGTGCACCTTTTCGTGCGGCAGTTCAGAGCCTGCGCGTTTATCACTCATAAAGTCGTTAGTAGTTCTTAATACTGAGCCAGGCATAAAGTTCTCAGCCTCTGGTGAGAGCTGCTGAACAATTAAATCAGCCAAACCCAAAGACCCATTTGATGAAAGCTCAGAAGAGAGCTGCTGATCGTGCATTTCTTCAAAAAACTTTACACCGCTCGAGTTAAACGGACTGTCTTCATCTTCAAATGCTTCGTTCGCTTTACGCATCCCTTTTAGAAGCATTTGGGTAAAAATAGCTTCAAATTGTGCCGCTGCTTTTTTTAGCGCCGCTTTAGAGGCATCAGTAGATGCATCACCGCTGTTTAAAGCGTCTTGACGTAAAGTATTAAGATTACTTAAATCAAAAAAGTTTTGCTTATCGAGGTGATTTGTTTCCATCAGCTTTTTGACACAAAAATGAATAATGCTTTAAGAAATGCAAAAATTGAGCCAAAGAAAGGTAAACAGTAAAAAGCTTAAGTACCTTTTGAGTACTTAAGCTTTATGTAGAAGGGTAAATATTCTAAAAACTAACTAAATAACAACAAGCTGTCCGTTAATTGCACCCGCTTCTTTAAGCGCTTCTAAAATAGCCATTAGGTCTCCAGGTGCTGCGCCTACTTCATTTATAGCACGCACTAAGTCATCTAAGCTAACGCCGGGGTTAAATACAAACGCACGAGAATCATCTTGATTAACGTCAATAATACTTTGCTGTGTAACAACAGTTTCGCCTTCTGCTAACGGATTAGGCTGCGTTACATTTTGCTGTTCAGCAATTGTGACTGTTAGGCCGCCATGGGTTATTGCCGCAGGCTGTAGCTTCACATTTTTGCCAATGACAATCGTTCCCGTACGTGAATTAACAATAATTTTGGCTGAAGTGTCAGCAGGCTTAAACTCTAGGTTTTCAAGCGTTGATAAATAAGACACTCGTTGCGATGCATCACGTGGTGCAATAACGCGTACTGAGGCAGCGTCAATAGCTTGTGCACTATTAGGGCCTACCAAATTGTTAATTGTTGCTTCTAAACGTTTTGCCGTTGTAAAGTCTGGGCGGTTTAAGTTAAAAGTAATGTAGTCGCCTTGCATAAAAGGGCTTTTAACTTCGCGTTCAACAGTGGCTCCGTTAGGTACGCGGCCAACTGTCGGGGTGTTAATGACCACTTTACTGCCATCAAGCCCTTGTGCTCCTAAACCTCCCACAATTAGGCTACCTTGTGCTATAGCGTATACGTTTCCATCCACCCCTTTTAAGAAAGTTTGGAGCAAGGTGCCGCCACGTAAACTGCCTGCACTGCCAATAGAAGATACCGTAATATCAATTGTTTGACCCGGCTTTCTAAACGGCGGAAGCTCAGCATGGACTGCCACTGCTGCTACGTTTTTAATTTTAGGGCTTTGTGTTGAAGGCAGCGTAATACCAAAACTGTTTAGCATGCCTCTAAAACTTTGTTGCGTGTAAGAGTTTTGCTCCCCTGTACCAGGTAGCCCCACCACTAAACCATAGCCTACCAATTGATTGGCACGTACACCTTCAACCATAGAGACATCTTTTATACGCTCGGCGCTGGCAGAAAATTGCCAGCCTAGCAGTATGATCAAAATAAACGCTTTAATGCTATTCATACTACTATCCTCTAAAACGGAAATAACGAGCTACTAAAGAAACGTGTTAACCACCCTGGGCTTTGCGCTTCTTGTGTTTGTCCTTTACCTGAATATTGAATTCGGGCATTGGCAATTCTATTCGACTCAACCGTGTTATCGGCGCTTACATCTTGCGGACGTACAAGGCCTTCGAGCCTAATAAACTCTTCGCCGGTGTTAAGTGTTAGCCATTTTTCACCACGAATAACTAAATTACCATTGGGTAAAACACGCATAACATTCACCGAGATATCACCCACTAAACTGTTTGACTGATTTGATTTAGAGTCACCGGTAAATGATGAATCACTACCAATGCCAAACTGAATACTGTCGCCACCTATATTGACTGGTAAACCACCTAACCCAATAACGGGGTCTAGGCTGGCTTCGGTTTCTTTATCGGTTTCGGTTTTAGCGGCTTTTGTAGCTTGTGTTGACTCTTCAAGCTTAACGGTAATTATATCGCCGGTTCTAAGTGCTTTTTTGTCTGAATACAAATCATTAAATGTATTGGTGTTAAACAACGAACCCGTTGCAACAACAGGCTCTGCTACAGGCTCTGGGTACATGGGTGCGTAGTAGGGGTCATCTTGAACCACTTCACTATTTTGCGTAGAAACACAGCCACTTAAAAATAAGGTGCCTGCTGCAAATAAAATAACATTACGCATAACTATCCCCTTGTGCACGGTTATAACTGTTGATTGATGTAGCTCATCATTTCGTCAACGGCCGAGATTACTTTTGAGTTCATTTCGTAAACACGTTGAGTTTCGATAAGGTTTACCAATTCTTCCGTTACATTAACGTTTGATGTTTCAAGTGAGCCTTGAATAATAGTACCTAAGCCTTCTACGCCTGGATTACCTTGAACAGGCGCACCACTAACAGCGGTTTCGGTGTAAAGGTTTTGACCAATTGGCTCAAGACCCGATGGATTAATAAAGTCACTAATTGTTAGCTGGCCAATTACCACGTTATCGGCTTGCCCTGCAACGCGTACAGATACTTCACCATCTTGAGAGACTGTAATTGATTGCGCATCATCGGGTACATTCATTTCGGGCTGAACAACAAAACCTGCACCTGAGGTAACAATGCGGCCGTCTTCATCGGTAGTAAATTGCCCATTTCGCGAATACGCAATATTGCCATCGGGTTGCAGCACTTCAAAAAAGCCTTCGCCTGAGATCATCCAATCGAGTGAATTTTCGGTGGTGAGCATATTACCTTGCGTAAACTCTTTTTGGTTAGCAACCACTTTTGCACCCGCACCTAGCATTAGGCCAGATGGCAGCTCGGTATCTTGTGAAGAGCGCCCGCCAGGCTGGTTGATGTTTTGATACAGTAAATCTTCAAAAATAGCGCGGCTCTTTTTGTAACCTACGGTACTGGCATTCGCCAAATTATTTGAAATAACTGAAATATCAGTTTGTTGAGCGTCTAGCCCTGTTTTACTTATCCACAATGCAGGATTCATAAGTATGCCCTCATTTTAAAGTTAAACTATGCGCATCAACTGATCTTGACGTTCGTCAATCTCTTCAGCTGTTTTCATTAGTTTTACTTGTAACTCAAATTGACGTTGGTGGTTGATCATATCGACCATTTCGTGAACTGGATTAACGTTAGACATTTCCAGTGCACCACTTAATACTTTTACATTTTCAGAGGTATCAACGGTTTGCCCAGGTACAGGTCTAAATAAACCATCGTTGCCTTTTTCAAGCTCTCTGCTGTTTCCTTCAACAACGCGCAGCGTGTCTACTTCTTCTAAAAAATTTGCAGGCGCGCCTTGGGGGCGAACCTGTATGGCACCATCTTCACTAAAACTTATTTTTTCAATAGGAACCGGTAAAATTACGGGGCCACCTTCGCCAATAACTTGACGACCATGACTTGTTACCAACATACCTTGCGCAGTAATGTTTAGCGTGCCTACTTTTGTATATGCTTCGTTTCCTGAGTCATCCTGAACGGCAAGCCAGGCGTTATCGCTCATGGCAATATCTAAATCTCGCCCTGTTTCGATTATGCCGCCAGAGGTCATGTTAGAACCCGGTCGCTCTTGCATTGAAAACACACGCGTTGGTAAGCCCTCGCCAAATGCTTGCATAGAGCGCGCTTGCGCAAAGTCAGCTTTAAAACCTGTGGTGTTTGCGTTTGCCAAATTATTGGCTTTAAGTGCAAGCCCTTGTAGGCTTTGCTTAGCGCCAGAGGCTGCAATGTAGACCATTTTGTCCATAACATCGACTCACATAAAAAATCTCTGAGTTGATAAATGCAAAATAGGTGCCAGATTAAATTTGACGCAATATAAGGAAGGTATTGAATGGTTCAGCTACGCTAGTTTCAGCTACATAGCTACAAAAAAGGCTGCAAAAATGCAGCCTTAAAATCTTAACCAAAAATAAGGTTAACTTATCGAATCTGCAAAATACTTTGCTGAATTGTTGAGTTAACTTCAAGCGCTCTTGAGTTCGCTTGGTAGTTACGTTGAGCGGTAATCAAATCAACTAATTCGTTTGTTAAGTTAGTATTTGATTGCTCAAGCGCGGATGAATTAATACTACCAAAAGTGCCCGAGCCTGCTTCACCGGCTACTGGCTCACCAGAGTCAATACTTTGCTTCCAACTGGTATCACCTACTTGCGAAAGGCCTTGAGAGTTTGGAAAGCGAACCATAGCAACTTGGCCTAAATAAGTTGAATCGCCATTACTGTATGAGGCAACAATTTTACCGTCTGTGCCAATATCAATGCCCGCTAAACGACCCACTGTAGAACCATCTTGGTCAAGTGCTTTTACTTCAAAGCCACTTGAGTACTGAGTTGGAATACGGCCAGCTGTGTTGTTTTCATCACGCCAGTTTAGCTCAATACCTGTACTTGGGAATGTTGCGCCGTTATCAAGCATTGACGATAAACCAGTACCTGCACCTGCCGGTAAATTAATTTCATCAAACGTAGTGGCGTTAGTATTTGCTACACCATCTGTTGTGGCGGGTAAACCGCTAGAATCAAAACCAAGTGTGGTAATAGGTGTATATGGTGTAGTTGTTTGCTCTACACCAGATGTACCGTCTACCACTTTACCATCAAGCGTAGCGTATACTTCCCAGCTATTGTCTGTACCACCTGCAGCTGCATCTTCTTCTTTTACAAAAAAGTATTGCAGAATATGTGGTTCACCTAATGAGTCGTAAACAGTAGTAGACGTCGACGAATTATAGGTACCGTTCGATGTCGGATCAAAATCGAGGCCTGTTGCATCAGCTGTTGCATCTAAGTTGAACGATAAAAATACGTTTTCGGTTGCGCGAGGCGAACCAGATGAATCAGGAATTTGAATTGGGTTAGTTGTACTTAGACTTACCGATGTGGTGTCCCCACTTGATGCATCAACCGGAAAAGCTTGTAAGTAATTACCTTTGGCGTCAACCATAAAGTTATCTTGGTTAAGCTTAAATGCACCTGCACGAGTATAGGTTAAATCTTGCGACGAAATATCGTCGGTCATTGCAAAATACCCTTCGCCGGTAATCGCTAAATCTAACGAGTTGTTAGTAAATTGCAGTGAGCCTTGATGAAATTGCTGTGCAACCATGGTTGTTTGCACACCATCACCATTTTTGGTTTTACCTGCACTAAACACAGATGCAGCATATACATCAGCAAATTCAGCCCGCGATTCTTTAAAACCAGTGGTATTTACGTTAGCAATATTATTTGCTGTTACGTCTAAGTCTTTTTGAGCGGCAGCTAGGCCTGTAAGTGCGATATTAAAGCTCATAATTCACCTCTAACTTTTAATCTAATAGCCTGCTAGCAGGCGAAATACTTTTTAATTGGTTATGCGATCTCTGCGACATCAGTCAACCTAACCGCACCCTCTTTAGTGTTAATAATAATGCCACTAGAGCCATTGATATTAACGCTTTCAATGTTTTTGAATGTTGCCACCGGTAAGCTTGAAAACTCGCCGTTGGTACTGCCCTCTGCAGTAATAGTGTATTCGCCCTCTGGTAGGCGCTCACCGGATTCATTATTACCATCCCAGCTAAAGCGCACTGCACCCGCTGCTTGCGAACCCATATCGATAGTTCTAACCAGTTGCCCAGAAGCATCTGTGACTTTAATTGTTAAATTATCAACGGCTTCTTCAGCAACCGCAGACCCTTTTGCCTCTCCGCTTTCGCCAAGCTCAAGCGTATTAGATTCTAAAAGCGCTTGCTTACCAACCAGCGTTGATGCTTGTAAGGCAGAGTTTGAGGTCATTGACGAGGCAAGTGACTCAAAATTTGTGTTTAAATCTGTGATGCCTTGCGCCATGGTAAAATTAGTCATTTGCGCAATCATCTGATCGTTATCAGCCGGATTACTCGGATCTTGATACGATAGCTGCTGAGTTAGCAACGAGAAAAAATCTTCCTGCGTTAATGCATCGCTCTCTTCAGTGGTTGTCGCTACTTGGGTCTCTTGCCAAGTTATAGAGTCCAAAAAAGATGAACTAGTACTAATATCGTTACTCATAACCTACCCTCGGTTATCGCTGCCCAAGTAACAGCGTTTTGCTTAACATTTGCTTAGCTGCATCGGCAACTTGCACGTTTGTTTGATAAGAGCGAGAAGCAGAGATCATATTTGCCATCTCCTCAACAACATTAACGTTGGGTTTATAGATATAGCCATTTTCATCCGCACTGGGGTGATTAGGGTTATATTCAATTTGTAGTGGTTTGTTACTCTCAACAATTCCCAGCACTTTAACACCAACAGCGGAGCCCTGAGGGTTGCTGGCTGAGGCAGACGCTTTCGTCAGCTCGGCAGCAAATACAGGTTGGCGTGCTCGGTAAGTTTTGTCTTGGGATGAACTAATTGTATTAGCATTCGAAATATTACTCGCGGTGGTATTTAAGCGAACATTTTGTGCACTCATACCACTGCCTGAAATATCAAAAACGTTATATAAACTCATAATTATTATCCTTGACTACCGAGCGCTTTATTCAGGCCCTTAAATTTACTACTTAAAAATTGCAGGCTTGCCTGATACTCCATCGCATTCTGTGTATACAAGTTTCGTTCCACCTGTATATCAACTGAGTTACCATCGCCTGTATCCCCTTGATTTGGATTGCGAAATAATTCAGAACCACCTACACTTCGAGTACCGCCAGCAATGTGTTTTTCATTGGTAGTAACCATGCTATTGCCGCTTTGCTGAGTTGACCTTGCCGCTTTTAATGCTGAGGCAAAGTCGATATCTTTTGCTTTATAGCCAGGCGTATCAGCATTCGCTATATTTGTGGCAAGTACTTCTGCCCGCTGTGAGCGGATCAACATTGCATGCGGGTGCACACCTAATGCTTTATCAAAACTGATAGCCATAACGTTCTCCAAAAAATTGACTTGCTTAAGTTAAAGCAATTTATAAGCCAGTAGTTTTTAGTTACGTTATTTTTTTATAGAGGGTTGTTATTAAATAAAAAAACGACGCTAAGAACGTCGTTTTTTAATAACAAAGTGATAGGATTATTTTTTTTGGTAGATGATTCCAGGGTTACAACGAACCATATCAAACTCATTACTTAAGCCCGTCATCGACTCCGACGCACCTAAAAATAAATACCCTTTTGGGTTTAGTGCTTGGGCAAACTGACCAATTATTTTTGCTTTAACCTCTGGTGAAAAATATATAAGGACATTGCGGCAAAAAATAATATCAAACTTCCCCATTAAGGCGTAAGAATCAAGCAAGTTTAAATGTCTAAAGCTCACCTGTTTTCTGACTGAGTCGACAACTTTTGCCATACCGTTGCCGCTATCCATAAAGTACTTTTTACGGCGCTCTGCAGATAGGCCTCGCGCTAATGCCAACGCATCATATTCAGCGTTTTTACACATATCGAGCATTGTGTTAGAAATATCAGTACCAATAATTTGTGCCCCCATACGCAACACGCCCGGTTGCTTGGCCTGAAACTCAGCAACAGACATGGCAATAGAGTATGGTTCTTGGCCTGAAGAGCTGGCCGCTGACCAAATTTTTAATGGTCGGCGGGCGTCCTTAAACTCTGGAAACAGTTTATTTTTTAAAAGCTCAAATGGATATTGATCCCTAAACCACAAGGTTTCGTTAGTGGTCATGGCATCAACTACAGCGGCTCTAAGTTGCCGCTCATGAGGGCCAAGCGTTTTACTCACTAATTGTGATAAAGATTCAACATTAAAACGAGCCATAAGCGGCGCAAGCCTACTTTTTACTAAATACTGCTTGTTTTCGCCTAGCACAATACCACATTGCTGCTCTAAAAATGAGCGAAACTGATCGTAGTCACTTTGCTGCAAATCTTTATTATTCAAATTAATAACACCTATTGTTGTTTAGTCGCAATGAACCCATTTTTTAACTGCAGTAGCCAATTCATCAGGGTTAAATTTTGCTATAAAGTCATCCGCGCCTACTTTTTCGATCATCGCCTGATTAAACACCCCACTCAAAGAAGTGTGTAAAATAACATGTAGAGGCGCTAATTTTGGATCTGCTTTAATTTCTGCTGTTAATGTATAGCCGTCCATTTCAGGCATTTCAACATCAGAGATAAGTAAACCTACACGCTCAGTAATATCATTTTTACAATCAAGCTCGGCTATTTCTTTAAGCCTAACTAAAGCCTCTTTACCATTTTTTGCAAGCTCAGTTTGCACGCCAAGTGGCTCAAGTGCTCTTTTTACTTGGTTACGTGCAACAGCTGAATCGTCGGCAATAAATACTATGCGCTCGCCTAAATCTTTTTGTATTGCACTATCGGCAGCAAGGTCGGCACTAACCTCGGTATTTACTGGACAAATTTCGTTTAAGATTTTTTCTACATCGAGAATTTCGACCAATTCGTTTTCAATCTCGGTAACGGCAGTTAAATAAGAGTAACGCCCTGCTCCTGACGGAGGTGGCATTATTTTTTCCCAGTTCATATTAACGATTCGCTCAACGCCGCCGACTAAAAAGCCCTGCACAGAACGATTGTATTCTGCAATTATAATGAAGCTGTCTTTTACATTTTCAATAGGGCGGCCGCCTACGGCCATTGATAAGTCGATAACTGAAATAGTTTGACCACGAATATGCGCCACACCCCGAATGTATGCATTTGATTTAGGCATACTCGTTAAAGGAGGACATTGCAGTACTTCTCTTACTTTAAATACATTGATCCCAAAACGCTGACGCCCTCTGAGCTTAAATAATAGTAATTCTAGGCGGTTCTGCCCAACCAACTGGGTGCGTTGGTTTACTGAGTCTAAAATGCCTGCCATTCAAATCTCCTAAAGAAAACAAATAATGCGGAACGATAATTGCTTTCTGTCTATAAAGCTACATAACATCGCGGGAGCGCCTACTTTTTGACGCAAAATATTTATACCCTGTTTGAAACCATAAGCATAGTCGAAACATTATGAGTTTGTTAAAAAAAGTCAGAAGATACAGTGTTTTTTATTTTCTTGCTAGCCTCTGCTTAGCAACACCTTTACATGCAAAAGTGTTTAGTAAAGATTTATTACAAGAAATAGCAATTTCTCATATTGCAGAGCAAGTTACCGTGCCACTTGAAAAAAATGTGGAGATTACCGCGCTTGCCCTCGATAGCCGCATTCCTGATAGAGTATGCGAAAACGAGCCAGAATTAGTCGTGCCAAATGAGCCGCCATTTACACGCCAGGTGACTGTACAAATAAAATGTAACGACACGCAAAGCTGGACTCAATATGTCCATGTAAGAATCGTTAAAATGGCGCCCGTTGTGGTTGCCACGGCAAATTTAGCCCGTGGTGAAGTTATTACTAAGTCTCATTTAAGCGTACAAATGAAGCCTTCACAGTTTGTTAGGGTACAATATTTAGATGACCCTTTAATGCTTATTGGCAGCCGCAGTAAGCGAAATATAAGAAGCGGTATGCCGGTTTTGCTCAACCAAATTTGTATGGTTTGCAAAGGCGACGCTGTTAATATTTATGCGAGTATTAAAGGACTTAGAATAAAAACCACGGGGATAGCACTTGAAGATGGCACCCTTGGTGAGCAAGTACAGATAAAGAATAAAAAATCCGGTAAAATTTTGAATGCACGCGTAGATGGTGTAGAGTCTGTGCAAGTAAATATTTAATTTCGATTTATACTAAAGTATCCTATGTATATGCCGATAACTTGGCATAAGTTGGGTAATATACAGGTTTATTATTATGGTTAATCAAGTTAATGGCAGTAATCAACAAGCTAATGCGCTTACAAACGCAAAACAGCAACAAGTTGATATTAAAAAAGATAACGCTGCAAGTACACAAACAACACAGACTCCTTCGCCTAAAGCGGCGAGCGATTCAGTGAGCCTGACGCCCCAAGCACAGCAGTTAAAAACACTGCAAGATAAAGCACAGCAATCATCTGGCTTTGATAGTGAAAAGGTCGCTGAGCTTAAAAAAGCGATTACCGAAGGTAAATACCAAATTGATGCTGAAAAGCTGACTAAAAACTTAGCTGATTTTGAGTTTAACGTATATGGCTGATCACAATAGTTTAATTAGCGTTAAATTAAATGAACAAGTTAAATGCTTGGATTCATTATATGCGTTATTAAACGAAGAGCTTAGTATTATTGCCTCTCGCAGAGGTGAAGGTTTAAAAGAACTTGCCCAACAAAAAATGTCTTTTTTAACTAAGCTTACGCAGCTCGATAAAGAGTTGAATAAACTTTTTACTGCAAATGATGAAAATGCCCCTGAAGTGACTGAACGAGTAGCGCAAGTTAAAGCGCAGCTAGCGCAGTGCCAAAAACAAAATAAAGTAAACTCACATGCTGCCCGCCAAGCACACTTAAGTGTAAAACAATTAAAAGATATTTTAATTGGCGCCCCAACCAGTATGACTTACGACCAAGGCGGTAGTGTAGTTAATACCGACAGCAAGCTGGTTCGTAACCTAAAAGCTTAACTGTTTTTATCTATCCTAATTTATTAAAAAAGCCCTTATTGAAGTCTCAATAAGGGCTTTTTTAGGTTTACTACTTAGCACAAAATAATAACCACACTTTTGATTAAGTGAGTTTTAGAAACCCACTTCAGCTATTTAACTGAAGTGGGTTACTGATTTAAATATCTGTTTGATTATTACCATTTTCAATTAAGTGTTTAATCATTTCCTCTGATTGATTTTGAACATCAACTGCAGGCGCTGCCTCATCAACACTTCCTCCACTTTGTGCAGGGCTATAAGCAATTGCAGAGCCTTCATCGTCAATCAAAGTATTAAGAGCAACGAGTTGCTCGGTGTCTTCGTCAATAATTACATCATTGATATTAAGGGGCTCTGTAGAGCTCATTGACACCGTTTGATCTGTACTCGATAAAGCACTTACATTACTTAAATTAACAGTTTCTCCTAAAGCATCGCTGGTTACTGCTGCATTTGGCATAGTAGCGCCTAATGCTGCTTCTTCGCTAAACGGCTCAGCGGCTCCTTCTAAGCCAAATGTTGTATCGGTGGCACTTGCACTGCTTCCTGCGCTAGCAAGTTGTGGGTCGTTTCCTTGGTCAATAATATTGTCATTAATATCCTTAATTAAATAATTACCGGCTTCATCAACTGTGATAAAGCGATAATCAGACCAAGAACCTAAATCAAGAACTGATAATAATGAACTCCAATTTCCATTCTCATCAGGTTGAATTTCCATAGCGCTTTCTAGCACATTTAAGTTTAGGTTTAACACCTCAAGGCCAAGTAAATTTGCTCCTACAACATATACACTATTTCCTTCTTCTACTGTGCCTTCTGCAGTTAAACCTATTCCTAGTAAGCCCCAGTAATAGTTAGACACTTCGAAGTCTACCGGCGTTGAGTCAATCACTAACCCAGATAAACTTCCACTTGAAGTAACATTTCCAGATTCATCAGTAGCGGTAGCCGTTACAGTGTATGCCCCATCGAGTAAAGCGTTGTCTGGTGATACGCTCCATACACCTGTCTCACCCGCTGTTGTATCCTTGGTTACCACAGTACCGCTTTCATCTATAAAGCTTACGGTAATATCTTCATTTGCTCCTGCGGTACCGGAGATCTTAGGTGTGCTATCGGCTGTTAATTCTAAACCAGAGTTAATTACTATGCCTGAATCAACTATGCTGCTTATAGATTGCTCGCCAATATTACCTGCATTATCAAGTACGCTTACATCAACACTGTAATTCCCTTCGCTAAGAGGCTGCGAAGCTGTAACACTCCACGACCCATCTGTGTTTACTGTTGTTGAAACATTGTGTGTTTCACCTAGTGCGTCAGTAAACATCACCATAACTGCAGCTCCAGCAAAACTTCCGGTTACCGAGCCTGTAATAGTCGGTGTGGTATCTTGGCCTACTGCAATAGGGTCTATAAATACAATAGGTGCTGTGTAATCAGTACTTGAAACCATGGTATCGCTTGATGAGTTTCCTGCAGCATCACTCACTGTTGCAGTAGCACTAAAACCGCCTTCACTAAGCGGCGTAACAGCTGTGACTGACCAAGTTCCGTTACCTGCCACTTGCGCAGTTAATGTTTGCGAATCACTATTAGCATCAGTAAGTACTACGCTTATGGTTGTACCTGCCGGAGCATCACTTGTACCTGAGATGGTTGGCAGTGAGTTATTCGTAGCTGCAAGTTCATTAATTTCAATTGTAGGCGGAGTTAAGTCAACTATGCCATTAAGACTTGTAGAGCTTGTAAGGTTTAAGTTTTCGACTGTTGCATCAACCGTAAACGCACCTTCAGCTAATGGAATGGTCGGTATTAATGTCCATACACCAGCAATAGCTTGAGTGTTATAGGTTGTTGCATTACCACTGCTATCTGTAATAACCACTTCTACATTACCGTTTATTACATCGGTAGTACCACTAATAGTTGGGGTTGTATCGCTTGTATCTATTATTGGGTTAATTAATAGACTCGGTAAAGTGGTGCTCACAACGCCCGTTTGCGTCACCGTTGCTATATTGCCTGCGTTATCAATACTAATAGCCTCAACGGTTAAATCGCCCTCAGCAAGTAAAGGTGCAACAACAAGCCACGTGCCATCTCCTAATACTGTTGTAGTAACTTCATAAAGTGTGTTTGTAGAGTCGGTAATATTAACAGTTATTAAGCTACCGGTTTCTTCGTCACTGGTGCCAGTAATAGTAGGCGTTAATGTATTAAGTACACCAAAAGCGTCTATTTCTAACGATGGCGGTATGGTATCAATCGTCACTTGCTCAGTAGCAGACTGGCCTAGATTACCCGCAGCATCAGTAATACTTGCGAACACACTATATATACCATCAGGTAGGCTAGTGGTTACTAATGACCACGTGCCATCGCTACCAACAAGGGCATCAAAGACTGTTGCGTTGCCGTTACTATCTATCACAGTTACATCAATGTCTGTGCCTTGAGCTTCTTCAGAAGTACCAGAAATAGTTAGAAGGTCAGTATTGCTGATGCTCAACGGTAAAATATCTACCACAGGCACTAACGTATCAACAACAAACTCGAGCGTTTGTGTTACTACATTGCCGGCATCATCAGTGATACTCACGTTGGCAACATGCTGCCCTTCAGTCAGCGCATCAACCTCCAGTGAAAATAGCCCTGCTGCATTCACTGTTGTTGTTAGTACTGAGCCTCCGTCCAGCTGAATCTCTACCACTCCATTAATTAAATCACTGGTCCCTTGAATAATTGGAGTAGAATCTGACGTTGTACCAATCACTTGCAAATTAAGCGTTGGCGAGATGGTATCTACTACACTGCTTAGCAGCTGTGTAGCTGTGATCCCGACTTCACTTAATACATTTACAGTTACAGTAAACACGCCCTCAGCAAGTGATTGAGGAACCTGTACAGTCCATGAATTATCTGCCTGCACTATAGCAACCAAATCTTGTGCTATGTTATCGCTATCTACCACTCTAACTAGCACTTCGGTGCCTGGGGCTTGGTCTGTTGACCCGCTAATTACTGGTAAATCACCCTCGCCAGCTACAAAGTCAACCACCGCATTAAGTAACGGCGTTGAAGCATCTACATCTGCCGTCGTTATAGTGGTGGTGTTACCCGCTTCATCAGTTGCGGAGGCTTCAACAACTGATAAGCCAATAATATTAACCGCTAGGCCTAATAACTCCCAATCACCATTGGCATCGGTGGTTACATCGTAAGTTAAGTTAGCCAAATCGCCTGCTAATTCTAAATTAACGGTGACTGTTTTACCTTCACCTAAATCGGAAGTACCAGATAAAGATACTAGCTGTCCTAATACGAACGAAGGCACAATAGTCAGCTCTGGCCCTACTGTATCTACTTCGCCACCTGTTTTACTATCAACAGAGGTATTTCCTGCGCTATCAGTAATCGTTGCCGAAACACTGTAAACCCCTTCTGCTAATACGTTGTCTGCAGCGGCTTGCCAGTCTCCATTAGCATCCGTTTGTACGGTAATTTGATGCGATGCGCCAGCTGAGTCGGTAAACGTAACGAAAACGTTTGTATTTGGCTCGTTTGATGTGCCACTAATTAATGGCGTGCTGTCTTGGGTAAGTATTAATGAACTTTGATCAATACTAATTTCTGGCGCAATTGTATCTATATTAGCGTTAGTGATATTGCTGCCTGTATTTCCGGCATTATCAGTAATAAATACTTCTACTGAATATGCCCCTTGCGAAAGACTATTGCTTGCCTCTACTGACCAAGTTCCACCGGCTTGCACCGTTGTATTGACAGTATGCGCATTACCTTGGAAGTCGGTAAATACCACAGCAACCACATCTCCTACGGCTGCACCTGTTACACTGCCAGAAACGCTAGGTGTTAAATCTGTACTACCTACAATATCGTTAATGCTAACCACTGGTGCGGTTATATCAACCACACCGGTAGTGCTAGTATTTACAGGGTTGCCCGCGGTATCACTTGTTGATGCAGTAACAGTATACGTGCCTTCGCTAAGCGATAAAGGAGCTGCAACTGACCATGTGCCATTTGCACCTACTGTGGCATTAACTGTTTGCTCGGCGCCTAAGCTATCTGTAATCAAAATAGCGACTATGGCGCCTTGTGGGGCTGTACTTGTACCTGAAATTGTAGGCGTTGTATCATTACTCGTTAGTAGCGGTGTAATATTCAATTCTGGGGCTGTTAAATCTATCAGCCCTGTATCTGTTGCACTGCTGGTTAAGCCACCTTCAGTCACATTGGCTGAAACAGTAAACGTGCCCTCAGGAAGGATATTTGTCGCATCTACACTCCATGCATTATCAGTTACAGTTGTTGTAACCGTGTGCGAGACATTATTAATATCGGTAATTGTAACCGTAACTAGCGTACCATTTGCAGCACTACTTGACCCAGAAAGCGTAGGTGTTTGATCGTTTGTATCAACAATAGTGTTTATATTAATGGTAGGTGCATTAGTATTAAGCGTGGCAGTAGCATTTGCTTCACTACTGTTACCTGCAGTATCAGTAATACTTGCTGAAACTGTCACTTGTCCATCAGTTAATGGCGTGGTTACATCAACACTCCACACTCCGCCTGCTCCCACAGTCGTTGCGTAGGTATCAGTGCTATCACCATCAGTAATTGTGACATTAATTGTAGTACCTTCAACCTCATTAGATGTACCTGAAATAGTAGGCGTGCTGCTATTAATTGTACCTAATGCGTCAATGGTAATGGTTGGTGCTTGAGTATCAACAAGCCCTGTTCCAGTCGCTGAACCTGTATTATTAGCATCGTCGGTAATACTAACAACAACACTGTAATTTCCTTCAGGTAAATTAGGCGCTGTTGTTTGCCAATTACCATTTGCATCAACCGTAGCGGCTAACGTATGCGTATCACCATTACTATCTGTAATAACAATATCTACATTTGTGCCAGTAGGTTCACCAGATGTACCACTAATAACTGGCGTATCTGTGTTAAATACGGTTATGTCGTCCAATGCGACTATTGGTATCTGAGTATCAATTGTTAAGTCGATTGTTGTGTTAGTGATATTATTGGCGTCGTCAGCAACATTAATTTGCGCCGTATAGTTACCATCTGTAAGTGCAGTTGGTACCTCTACCTGCCAATTTCCATCAGCATCTACTACCGCAAAAAAGGTTTGGCCATCAATGCTAATTATTACATCAGCACCTATAGCATCACTGGTGCCTGATAGGGTTGGCGTTGTATCTGCTGTAGTGTCGATAGGATTAACGCTAAGAGTAGGTGCTATGCTGTCTATTTCACCTTGTGCTTGCTCAGTGGTTAAATTACCCACATCGTCTCTTACCTCTGCGGTAACAGTGTACTGCCCTTGTGCTAACTCGGTTGGCACTTCAACAGACCAACTTCCATTAGCTTGAACTATGGCCGTAAACTGCTGGCTTTGACCTGCACTATCTACGACGGTTAGTTCTACCTCGGTTCCTTGAACCATATCAGTAACACCAGAGATCACAGGCGTTGCATCGTTCGATAAGGCATCAACAGTCACAGTGAGCGCAGGTGCTTCATTATCAAAATTAAGTGAGTTGACGCTCGCAACATTGCCGGCTGCATCACTTGCAGTTGCAGTAACATACGCAAGACTAAGCAAAGGTACTGTTATGTTGGCAAGTCCCCATGTGCCATCAGCATTCGTGGTAGCAGTGTACGTTGCGCCCACTAAACCACCGACTAAATACTCGGTAATTGTGATCACTGACCCTTCTGGTAAATCAGAATCCCCAGAAAGAGAGACTAAATTGCCTAGGGCAAACGAAGGAATGATCTCTAAAGTCGGTGGAGTTACATCCACTTCGCCGCTGTCTGTCCCTGTGCCCGTGTTGCCCGCTGCATCCGTGATGCTCGCGCTCACACTGTAGTTTCCTTCGGCTAAATCAGTCGCTGGGGTGGCACTCCAATTACCATTCGCATCAGTTTGTACATCAATAGTTTGTACGGCATTGGCTGCATCGGTAAAGGTTATCGTAACGGTGCTGTTTGGTGCATCACTGGTGCCCGTAACCGTTGGGGTGCTGTCGTTGGTGAGCGCTGGTGCATCCACACTCACACTTGGCGCGGTGGTATCGATGTTACCGCTGCCGGTGATATCAGTGCTGTTACCTGCATCATCGCTAATGCTGGCCTCAATGCTGTACGGTCCTTCTGCAAGTGCCGTCGGTACTTCCACTGAGAAATTGCCGCTCGCATCCACGGTGGTGGTAAAGGTTTGCTGGGCTCCTAAATCATCGATAACCGTAAAGGTGATCACGGTGCCTTCAACCGCATCACTGGTGCCGCTTAGGGTTGGTGTAACATCGTTACTTGAACCTGGGCTGGTTAAATCAAGTGTTGGCGCAATGGTATCAACCTCCCCTGCGCCTGTGGCGGTCGCTGTGTTACCCGCTGCATCGCTTACACTTGCACTTACGGTATAACTGCCTTCAGCAACTACTTGTGAGGCAGCCACACTCCACGTGCCATTAGCTCCTAGGGTCGTTGTAACCGTATGGGTCACATTATTACTATCGGTGATCTCTACAGTTACGGTGCTGCCTTGCGGTGCATTCGCGGTGCCGGTGATCGTTGGGGTTGTATCATTGGTAACAACTAGCTCATTCACTTCAATCGCTGGCATAGTGGTGTCAATAATACCGGTTTCTGTGGCGCTGCCGATATTACCCAGACCATCGTCTACCTCGGCGGTCACTGTGTATTCGCCTTCAGCTAATTCAGTTGGTGCGTCAACGCTCCATACGCCACCGGTTACTGTGGTATCAACAGTCGTAATATTACCCGCGCTATCTTCAAACGTTAAGCTAATGATAGTGCCATCGGCTGCATCACTTGTCCCATTAATGGTTGGTGTGGTGTCGTTGGTATCAACTAAGGTATTAATGCTAATGCTTGGCGCGGTGGTGTTCAGCGTGGCGGTTTCACTAACCGTAGTGGTGTTACCAGCGTTGTCGCTCACACTGGCTTCAATGGTCAGCTCACCATCAACCAGAGCATTTGGTACATCGGCTGACCAGCTGCCACCCGCTTGGACTGTGGCTGTAAAGGTTTCGGTGGTAATGCCATCGCTGACGCTGATGCTAATTACCGTGCCGGCTGGTGCATTCGTGGTACCACTAATAGTTGGCGTGCTGTCGTTGGTAGCGCCCACAGTATCGAGTGTCAGTGTCGGTGCAAGGCTATCTATAGTGCCCGATTGCGTAGCGCCTCCTGTATTGCCCGCCGCATCCGTAATGCTGGCTTGTACATTGTAGCTGCCATCAGGTAATTCTGGGCTGATTGCTTGCCAGTTGCCGTTGACATCAACGGTGGCGGTGAGTGGTGTTTCATCGCCATTACTGTCGGTGATTACAAT
>NZ_DCYU01000047.1:0-15562 GCF_002331165.1 Pseudoalteromonas sp. UBA2102 | reverse complement strand
TAAAGGCGCTGCTTGCAAATTAGGTTTGCCCGAGAGTACTTTGCGCTCAAAAATGCGTAAACTAGGAATAAGCAAAAATACGTGATATATCGCGCTATTCGTTAAATATCGCGGATTAATTTTTCCGGTAATTTATAAATTTATTTAATATCAATTGGTTAGTTAAGCTTTCAGCTTGGTCTGAAAGTTGCAAAAGTAGCATTAATACCGTCACTATTAAGTAGCTACTATGAAGTTTGATATTAAAGAAGAAGATATGATCATCAAGCCCTATAACACACCAGGGCCTATTTATATTCGTGAGCAAAAAGGCTTTTACCAACAAATACGCCGTAACCTTGGTTGGTTACTTATGCTTATGTTTATTGCCATTCCTTGGATTCAATACAAAGGTGAGCAAGCCGTGCTACTTGATGTAGCCACGCAAAAGTTTACTATTTTTGGTTTAACCTTACTGCCGCAAGACTTTATGATTTTAGCGCTGCTATTTATGGTAGGCGCGTTTGCTTTGTTTTTTGTCACGAATTGGCTTGGCCGCGTGTGGTGTGGCTATACCTGCCCCCAAACAATCTGGATGTTAATGTTTAGTTGGGTTGAGCAACGTATAGAAGGTACTCGTAATCAACGTATAAAGTTAGATAAATCGCCATGGAGTACATTTAAGTGGCGTAAAAAAATAACAAAACACGCTGCGTGGCTTGTTATATCGCTGCTTACTGCAACGTCGTTTATGGCGTATTTTATTCCCGCTAAAAGTTTATACCTTGAAATGTTTACCTTACAGTGGTCGGGCATTACCAGCTTTTGGGTGTTTTTATTTGCATTTTGTACTTATGGAAATGCCGGCTTTTTACGCGAAAAAATGTGTAATGTGGCGTGTCCGTATTCTCGCTTTCAATCGGTGATGTTTGATAAAGATACATTGGTAGTGAGCTACGATGCAAAGCGCGGTGAAAACAGAGGCCCTCGCAAACGCAAAGCAGATCCTAAAGCCCTTAATTTAGGCGACTGCGTTGATTGTAATTTATGTGTAGAGGTATGCCCCGCGGGCATAGATATTCGTAACGGTTTGCAATACGAGTGTATAAATTGTGGCTTATGTATTGATGCCTGTGACGACACTATGGATAAATTTGGCTATCAAAAAGGGTTAATTAAATATGCCAGCGAAAAACAGCTAGAAGGTAAAAAAACAAATCCATTTAGGCTTAAATTAGTGGGGTATGGTGTATTAACAGGGGTATTACTTATTTCTATGATTGCGTGGGTATTGCAACGTACGCCAATAGAGGCATCGGTACTGCGCGACAGAAACGCATTATACCGTGTAAATTATGAAGGCTTAGTAGAAAACCCATACACACTCACTATTATCAATAAAACCCAGCAGCCATTGCACTACGGCGTAGCCATTGAAGGCCTACCTGTGGCCACACTTAGTGCGCCAAGCTCTATTTTGGTATTGCCAGGAGTGATGAAAAAAATTCCGGTGACAGTCACCGCCGATGGCTACGACATAGCAACAAAAGTGACCCCAGTTAGCTTTGTTATTACCGCTGTAGAAAACCCTGATATAGCGATTACTAAAACAAGCCAGTTTTATAAAAACTAGCAATGGCTTGGGCTAAAATTAGCTCACGCCATTATTTAATTGCGATGAAATAAAACGTTTTGCAGCATCTAGGTTATCAAATAAACATTGGTTAAAATCTACATCGCGTTTAGCGTTTTGCATTATTCGCTGCATTTGGCTTATCGCAATAGGGGAGGTGAGGACAAATGCACTTATCAAGCAGTTAGTGTGCTGCATATGTGTGCTTATGGCGACCATTTCTTGCTCTGCATCGGGCGTAGCTGCAAGTACACACGATGAGTCGCTTATGTAACCCCATTGCTTACCTTCAAATTCAGCCACTGTATCAAAAAGGGCGGCTTTAAAGTTGGCCAATAGCTCTAGGTCTAAATTTCCGCTAAATTGGGCAATAATTATATTGCCCTCAACGGATAAAGTTACCTCGGCATGTTTATTTTTATACTTCATCGTAGGTTCCTAATTTGTATTAGTTTATAACTTATACCAATTTGCTTAATTAAGTTAGCTTTCTTGAGGCTAGAAAAACGTATTAATAGTTTGGTAAAAAATTCGCTATTTAGTTGTTCTTGGCAATTGCTCCTGCATTGCTCTCCCTTCTGCATCCATGCAGTCTTAAATGAAAATTTTTTAACCTAGGTAGCGACACGTTTAGCTCCGCAAAATGATTAAGTATTATTGCACATGGGTATTAAAAGCCACTAAAGTGACTTTAAATAATCTAACGCGCCGGTAATAACAGCAACTTGCGCTTGAGTACACTGCTCATCTGAGGCAGTTGGGCTATCTGGGTATACTTCGGTTGTCGTTACATAAGGGGCGTTGGTAAAGCCCATGCATAAGCCCAATTCGCGTGCGGCGTAATTTATAACGCCAAATTGCTCCTGCGGTACACCAATTAATTGATTGTTTTCGTCACTGGGGGCAATGTGCGTTACCTTCTCAACACTATTTAAAATGGCTTTTTGAAAATCAGGTGCTGGTTTTTTGCTATCAGCCACTAAATAAAAACCATCTGGTATGTTCCAGTTGGTGTTAATTTTACCATCGCGCGCCGCCAAAGCGGGTCTAAATTCACTATTGTCTGTGTCTGTGGTTTCGTGCAGATCAATATGCGCAACTAACTCAGTGTTTAGCGATGCTACATATTTCATAATAGCTGCAGATTCTTGGGCAGGGCTGTTATCGTAAAAAGAGCGATTTGGATCAATAGCTTCTGGGTTCCAGCGGTTTATGGTTTCAAAACCCCACGGGCTAATACAAGGCGCAATAATAAAGTTAAAACGCGTTGTATAAGGTGCAACAGCGGTTTGAGCAAATGCCAGCGCACCCATAACGCCACTTGTTTCGTAGCCGTGCACACCCCCAGTAATTAATACGGTAGGGCGATCACTTTGCCAATTTTTACTTTTAAATAAATAAAGTGCAAAGCTAAGTGGCGAATAATTTAGCTCGCCGTACTGCTCTACATCTAAAAACTCATTAGGCTGGGTAATTTTACTTACTACGAGCTGGTTATAATCGCGCTTTTTCTGTTGAAGTTGTAACCATGCTGCTTTATCACTGTCGTTCCATGGTTTATTAGGGGTACCAATTGGGTATAAAGTGTCGCTCATTGTGTGCCTTTAACTTGTCGCTTTATAAAGGCGTTAGCTTATCGCTGCAATTAACGGCCTGCAACTAGAAATGCTCAGTTACACCTGCCGTGTTTTCGTACAAGGTGGCGTTTTCACGTTTATGTTTTTCAAATAAATACTCACGTAATGCCTCTTTACCACTTTTGATACTGACAATTTTTGCGGCATAGCCTAAATTAGTTTTACGGACTAAATCTATAAGCAGAGTGACTTTTTTCTTATTGGGTAGTTTAAACGTAATATGTTGCGCGTGGGTAAGGCTATAGCGATGATCGCGCGGCTTTAATAGCACGCCACTGCTAGAGAGCGAAAGCACATAAAAGCGCTCGCTTTGTAAATGCAGGTCTGAATAACGCCAGCTTCTGTCTACACCTTCGGTATCAATTACCTCAGGCGCACTCAGTACGGGGTTTAAGTAGCCGTCATCGTTGAGCTTAAACTCAAGCGGAAACCACAACTGATAATGGCCCACCTCAGCTAACATGGTTAATTTAGCGTGAGACAACAAACCTTTTAGTGTATCTGGCAAAGCCGTTTTTAAGCTAAGCTGCGAGTTATCGTTTGTATTGTCCTTGTTACTGCCTACAACAGACGAAATAAAACTTAACTCTTCCTTAGTTAAATCCATATTATTTCTCGTTTAATAAAAGCTTCACATTAAACTAATAGTGCAATTTGTTCAATATTCAAACGTAAAGTTTAAGCAAATTTAAACACCTGTTTAGAGTAAATACTTAAGACGAGTTGATTGTTTTAGGAGGAGTTTACCGCAGTTTAAACACCCATTGTACACAGCCTTTGGGCTATTTATGAGGCCTGCTTGTACATGCTTTGGTTAACCAGGCTGCCACTTTTAAGGCGCGGCGCGCCTTGGCGTTTAAACTGTGATAAAATTTATTTTTAATTTTAGTTTATTCAAGGTTTTATGGCGCAGTTTATTGCCACTCCAAGCTGGTTAGGACGTTTTTTTAAGCGTATTAGCACCGTTACTATTAAGCAAAGTTCACTCGTTATACATTTTAAAAATAATACTTCACGCGCCTATTTAATTAGCGACTTTACTAATTTTTCCCAATTTAAAAAAGGCCTGTTTAGCGCGAAAATAACCCTCAATCATAATAAAAAAACGGTAATTAGCTTTTTAAATAAACAGCAGGCTCAAACGCTTAGTGAGCAGCTAAACAGCGAGTTTGCCAATCACCTAGAAGAAAAAGTGAATACAGCAAAAACGCTTGTAAAACGTTATGCAACAAACGAGTATCTTCGCGACTCAAACGTGCCGTTATTAAAATCGGCGGTGTTTTCACTGGCACAGCAGTACGGCGCATTACCTGCACTATGGCAGCAGCATTTATCGGCCATTAATATTAAGTTTTTAACTATTTTAAGTAGCTCACCAACAGTAGCGCATGCCACAGAGCAGCTACGTAAAAGTTATGAGCAAAAAACACTAACGGCAAGAGCCGACTTTTATAATGTGGTTGAATCAAACCCGCTTACACACGAGCAACGCCTTGCTGTTATACGCAATAACGACAAAAATTTAGTGCTAGCGGCCGCAGGCACTGGCAAAACCTCAGTAATGGTTGCAAAGGCACTGGATTTAATTGCTCATGGTGGTGTAAAACCCGAGCAAATATTGATACTTGCTTATAATAAAAATGCAGCAAACGAATTAAATCAACGCTTTAATTTAAGGGCGCAACAAGCAAACTTAAACGTTACGCCGCCTACTATTTTAACCTTTCATGCGCTGGGGCTTAAGTTACTGCAAAGCGCTAATAAAACACGTAGCTTATCGCCTTTTGCAAACGATGCTATGGCGCTTAAAAAATGGTTTACACAGTGGCTTAGTAATACCCTAAAAACAGACTCACGTTTTTGTAAAACCTTTGTTGAGACACTGTACGAACCTACTGATAGCCTCAATACCGAAACTAGAGTCGCAACTAAAACCGCAACTAAAACCGCAATAAAAGCACAAACCTATCACACCCTATCGGGGCTAAAAGTAAGCAGTTATCAGCACTTATTAATTGCCAACTGGCTTTACATGTATGGTATTGAACACACTTACCAAAATGATGACACCGCCGATTTTTTCTTGCCACAGCACCAGGTTTACTTGGCGCATTTTGTGACAGATAGGCAAGGTAATTCAGTGCAGCATGCACCTAACTTACACAATAGCGAGCATATTAAATATGTACGCGCGCACCATAAAAAACATGGCCATGCATTGGTGCAAACATTTCATTATAACTGGCAAGAAGGTCAGCTTGAGCAGCGTTTAAAAGCACAACTACAAAAACATAAAGTGAACATTAACCCCGTAGATAACCACGCAGTGTACGAGCGTTTATCTGCAACAGGGCTGTTAAAGCAAAATATAAATAAGTACTTAAACTGCCTAAGCGCAATACGGGGTGAGCAACTATCTAACGCTCAAATTGCAGCGCGAATAGCTAAAAGTGGCATTATAAATCATAAAAGTTATGCAACATTATTGGTGGCAATGCAGCGTGCATACTACGAAAAATTAAAAGAGCAAGATGCTATTGATTTTGACGACATGATTGCAAGCGCAGCTCAGGCGGTTAAATTGGGGGAGGTAAGTGTACCTTGGCGCCATATTTTAGTTGATGAATTTCAAGATATTTCATGCGCACGCATGGCGTTTTTAAATACTTTAATAAAGAGTGGTCCGCAACCTTGTTTTACTGCGGTTGGCGATGATTGGCAGGCTATTTATCGGTTTTCGGGCGGTAATTTGGCGCTCACCACACAGTTTAACGATTTAATAGGCAGTCACTCACTCACGTTATTGCAAAAAACGTTTAGATATAACAACAGTATTAGTGAGGTAGCGGGGCGCTTTGTAATGCAAAACCCTGAACAATATAAAAAGTACATAACCACACATACGCAAGTAAGTACCCCTCAAGTTGTGTTACTTGACGATTTAAACCAAGGTAAAAAGTCAGTAGCACTAAAAGTGCAGCAAACTATAGCCACAATTAATAAAAATAATAACACAGCCAGTATTGCCGTATTGAGCCGTTATCGGTTTATGCTTAATGAGGTAGAGCAGCACTTAGCAGGTAACAACTTTGCTAACCCACTGCATTTTTGGACACTGCATGGCTCAAAAGGACTCGAGGCCGATTACTGTATTATTATAGGTTTTGAGCAGGGCAAGTTAGGTTTTCCAAGCAATAATCCGGGCAATTTACTTGTTGAGGCATTATTGCCCGCACCAGATACCTTTAATCATTCAGAGGAGCGACGTTTATTGTACGTAGGGATCACGCGCGCTAAGCATAAAAGCTATTTAATTGCTCCGCCATCTGCGTGTTCTGAATTTATTAGCGAGCTAATAAACGATAATTACCCTATTGATATAGCCTCTAATTTGTTTGTAAAACAGAGTAAGCATAATAAGTAAGATTAATGGTTAAATGTAAGAGTATTGGCTGCGTAAAACGCACATCGCGCTTTTTTAACTAGCAGGCAAACTTGCTTTATACACTAATGCCATGTGTCGCAATCATTGAGGCCCACATTTACTATTTAGCCTGCCATTACATGCTGTTAAACTTAACGCCTATTTAGATCATTTTTGAGAGCGTTATGCGTACCCGTGCTTTTTTTACTAAGCGAGTGAGCTTTATATTCGTTTTATTTACTTTATTTTCATTTAAAGGGGCTGCCCAGCAGCAAGAGCAAACCCTTATTTTAGCCGGTAGTACAATTAATAGTTGCAGTGCTAATGCGGCGCAAAGTTGCAATACGCAAAATAACTCAAAGTCACAAAGCGTGTTTAAGGTAACCAATACTAATATTGAGCAAATAAAATTAAATTGGCCGACTAACAATACAAATAACCAAGCAAATGTTTTAAATACCTTACGTGCGCTTAGTAGCAAAAATGCAAACGCAGTCTCTAAAAGTGAGCTGCTTTGGCAATGGCGCGATATAAACAACGAGCAACTTAATAGCCTAACAAAGCAAGAGTTTAACTTTGTGTTTGATATGCTTGAACAATCTCATGTAAACACCACCCCAAAATCTGAGCTACAAAGCAACGGTATATTGCAATTTATAGCGGGGAGCTTAAAGGTTGCTAACCCAACACCCACCTTATTAATTATTAGCGCAGCCCAGCGCGACCCATACGCACAGGTAGGGGCGCTTAAAACGCTTTTACCAAAAGGTGTAACCAGCCAATGGTTACCGCTTACACCTGCACTTGCTAAAGCAATTACTAACAATACCTGTAGTGATTTACCGGCGCTGCGTCACTCACAAATGAACCTGTATAATCGCAGCAATGTATACCCCGAGCTCATAAAGGCTGAGCAAACACTTTGTAATAATGGGGTTGAGGCGTTAGTTAATTTAATAAACACCAGCACCGGTGTTTTATTTAGCGACGGCAAGGCTAAAAATGCTTTAAAAGCACTGTATGATGAAAATAATACTGCCTACCCCTGGACGAATGCGCTTAAAACTCGCCCAGTTATTGTAGGGCTAGGTGCAGGAAGCAAAATACAAAGTGAAAACGTCTATCTCTCACAGCACCAAAGCGAAGCGGTATTAAAAGAAAAGCTTGCTCCACAGGCTACTTCACTTAACGGGTTAAACACGTTTACCTATGGCCCACTGAGCACCCGCTTTAGTGAGCAAAATCAAACGCTAAACCTAGCGGGTACATTAAATACCGCAAAGCAAAAAAACGGTGATATTAAGCACGGTTTTGGTATTGATGAAAACACAGCCCTCGTTGTTATTAAATCCAACAAAGGAAATTTAATGACCGTAATAGGGCAAAGTGGCGTTGCGTATTTAAGTACGCAGCAAAAAGCAAGTAGCTATAACTACTCGTACTGGCCTGCTCGCAGTGTAATAGATATTACTAATACCGGGTTTGAACTTAGCGAGCGCACCATTAGCCAAGCATTAGCGCCTGTTAAAATACCGCCTTTACCGGTGCAGCGTTTTGCCAATATTTTAACCGATTCAAAACTACGCTCGCTTACGCAAGCTATGTGCCTAAGCCAAGAGCAAAGTGCGGTAGGGCAACAAGATGACCTTTTAATAAATTTAACTGCCACAAAAAATACGGATTATTACCGCATTAATACCCAGCCGTATGGTTGCGCATTAAGTAATTTGTCACTGAATGTAGAGCGCTTTTAACCTTAAGCGCTAGTACTAAATATACTTAATAACCCGATACAAAGGTTTATGTTTATTTTAATGGGCTTTAAAATAGCGCCCAAGTAATTTATACCTATTCACTTAATTTAGTGGTTACGTTTTGCGAATAGGCATTAACCAAGCAGATTTTACAAAGAGCAATTTATGAATAATGAGCACGACATAATCGACAACCTAGCAGAGCTAGAGAACTTTTTAGTTATGGTAGAAAACGGCGGCTTAGGCTTAAAAGGTGTATCGGGTGTAGGTATGGCTACAAGCAATAAAGACGGCAGCCATTTTGTTGCAGTATTTGACGACAAACAACAGTTATTACTGGCGCGTGGCATAACAGCCGAGGTATTTGAAAACGGTAAAGATATGGTGCGTAACGGCGTAGGGCGTACACACTAATAAAAACTAAAAAGCGCCGTATGGCGCTTTTAACTGCTTAAAACTAACTCTAATATATTTAAAGCCTGTCGACTTGTTTTGAACTAATACTGGTCACAATATTATTTTCAAAACGGATCAATACAATATACATCCCACCAATTGAGCCTTTTAGTTTATAAGTAAACTCTTCTGTTTTAACTAATTTGTCGCCATTACCAATATCAACAGCTTCATTAAGCACATCTTTATAAAGTGGTGCGCCCACTACGGCTACAATGTCAGATTTAGTTTTACCCACACTTAATAGATTTCCGTTTTTAAGTCGAAAACTACCCTGAGCAAACGCAAAGCTTGAAATAAAAAGAGATAAAAGCAGGGGAAACACAATACGCTTTTTCATAAGTCATCCTTAAACACATAGTATTAAATGCTAGGTATACAAGGTAATACAGAAAAATGACAGTGAAAAAGAAATAAAGAGGAGGTTAAATGGTCGGTATGGCAGGATTTGAACCTGCGACCCCTGACACCCCATGACAGTGCGCTACCAAGCTGCGCTACATACCGACGTTGTTTGCAATAGTACGTATATTTTATTAAAAATCAATAAGTGATTGTTTGTTTGCGTGTTTATTATGCAAATGAGCTAAAAAACTTTAAGCTAAGGGCGTATCGCCCTTAGTAAGCACATGCCGTGCAGCGCATGTTAAGCCACCAAAGAACAACACGCCCTAATCTTTATTTAGCCATTGGTTGATCGAGTCATACATTTCATCGCGTATCAGCGGTTGTGCTTCTTTATTTGGATGTAATTGATCTCTTTGCATTAAGTTTGGCTTATCTGCCACATTAAGCATAAAAAAGTTAAGTAAATGAGCATTTGTTTTTTCACTTACTTGTGTAAAACTGTCAGTGAACATTTTACTGTAACGCGGCCCGTAATTAGGGGGAATATAAATTTCCATTAACGCGACCATGGCATTTTCAGCTTGGCTTTTTTCGATTAAATCCGTTAAGTTGGCCTGCATTTTTGTTACCGGAAAACCACGTAAACCATCATTAGCACCAAGCTCAATAAGTACATGGCTTGGTTGGTATTGCGCGAGTAAGGCATCTAGCCTGCGTAAAGCTCCACCGGTAGTTTCGCCACTAATACTGGCATTAATTAGCTCTATATTACGCTGCTCTGCATCGTATTTATCTTGTAACAATTTAACCCAGCCTTGCTCTTGTTTAAGCCCATAGGCTGCACTTAAACTGTCTCCAAGTATTAAAATCGTGTTGTCGGCCGCCGCACTAAGTGGTTTGATAACTAAAAATAAAACGAATACAAAACGTAGGATTGAATGAGTCATATGTCAGCGCTTTCTCAATTAAATATTATTCAAGTAAATGGTTTGTCTAAAGTAGTTTCTACCTTCGAAGGTGAGTTGCCCATCCTCAGCGACATCAGCTTTAATGTCAAGCATGGCGAGTCAGTTGCTATTGTTGGCACCTCTGGCTCAGGAAAATCCACGTTATTAAGTTTATTAGCGGGGCTAGATACCGCCAGCAGTGGTGAAATTACCCTTGATGGCGAGCCGCTACATAAATTAGATGAAGAGCAACGCGCAGCATTGCGTGCTGAAAAAGTAGGTTTTGTATTTCAATCTTTTATGTTGGTACAAAGCTTAACCGCGCTTGAAAACGTGATGCTGCCGGCAGAGCTTGCTGGCGAAAGCGATGCCAAAGAGCAAGCTCTTGCCCTATTAGAAAAAGTGGGGCTGAGCCATCGTATTGATCATTACCCATCGCAACTCTCTGGTGGTGAGCAGCAACGTGTAGCCATTGCCCGCGCTTTTATTGGCACACCTAAAATTTTATTTGCCGATGAGCCCTCTGCAAATTTAGACAGTAAAAACGGCAAAATGGTGGAGTCATTATTATTTGATTTAAACCAGCAGCACGGCACAACGCTAATTTTAGTAACTCACGATGAAGCACTCGCGCAAAAGTGCCAGCATATTGTACAAATTGAAGCGGGCTGCTTAGTTAAAAACTCAAAAGAGGACGTAGCGAATGTGGGCTAAGTTAGTACTTAAATTATTTGCGCGTGAATTTCGCCGCGGCGAACTTACAGTAATTAGTGCCGCCATTGCGCTGGCGGTATTAACGGTGCTCACACTGTCTATGGTGACTGAGCGAATAGCACAAAGCATAGCGCAAAAAAGTAGCGCGTTTATTGCCGCAGATAGAGTACTGGCAAGCGCCCATGAGCTAGATACGGCGTTTATTAGCAAAGCCAAACAAGAAAACTTACAAACTGCGCAAATGATCTACTTTGATACCATGTTATTTGCCAACGACGAGATGCAATTTACCTCGGTAAAAGCGGCGTCTAACGAATACCCGTTAAAAGGCGAGTTAAAAGTAAAATCATCGTTGCTTGGCGAAACACAAGTAGCGCAGGGCGGCCCAAAGCCTGGCAATGTGTGGCTAAGTGAATCGGTTTTTTACAGCTTAAATATTGATATTGGCAGCCAAGTAGAGCTAGGCGCAGCAGTATTTAATGTAGAAAAAGTGGTGGTTGAGGAGCCAGATGCGCCGTTTAATGTATTTTCGAGCAGCCGCAGAGTGCTTATAAATATTGCTGATGTTGCAAAAACTGAGGTTATTCAACCTGGCAGCCGAGTAAATTATCGCCAACTCTATGCAGGCGATGAATCAGATATAACGCGGTTTTATGAATGGTTAAAGCCGCAAATGGCTGAAAATCAACGTTGGTATGGCGTAAAAGATAGACAATCACCCATATCAAATAGCTTAAACCGTGCAGAAAGCTTTTTATTACTGGCCGGTTTGCTGGGCATTATTTTGGCTACGGTTGCTATTGCTGTGTCGGCAAAGCGTTATTGTGAGCGCCAATACGACCCCGTAGCAATGATGAAAACACTTGGCGGAAGCCGTGCATTAATTCGTAAAATATATTTTATGCACTTACTCATGGTGTGTGCTTTAGCGGTTATTGTGGGTTTAGCCATAGGCTACGGTTTACAAGAAATAGCCACTGGTTATTTAGCAAAAAGCATGGATATGAGCTTACCTGCCGCCGGGTTTAAACCTTGGCTGGTGGCCATTAGCACAGGGGTTATATGTGCGGTTATGTTCTCTATTAAGCCACTGCTTGATTTATTTGATATTCCACCGCTTAGAGTATTGCGCCGTAATTTAGGCGACAGACTAGCGGTAAGCCGTGTGCACTTAGGTTTAAGCGCGCTTACGGTGTTTTTATTAATGTGGTTATTTAGTAACAACATTAAAATAACGCTTATTTTATTTGTCTCTACGCTTGCTTTGATTGCGGTTTTGTTTGTTATTTCAAAACTAATATTTGGCGGTGGCCGTAAATTAGGCTTAAAACCAGGCAACAGCTGGTCGTTAGCTATTGCCTCTATACAAAAGCGTGCCAACGTAAATGCGGTGCAGCTTATTAGCTTTTCGTTGGCGATAAAATTGCTATTGTTTTTGATTGTGCTTAAAAATGACATGATCTCAGATTGGCAGTCTCAATTACCCGCCGATGCGCCTAATGCATTTTTAGTTAATATTACGCAAAACGAACTTGAGCCTGTAAATAATTACCTAGCAGAGAACGATATTTTAGTATCGGATTTTTATCCAACCATTCGTGGGCGAGTAAATGCGGTAAATGGCGAGCTTGTTGCGCGTAAAGTGTCGTTGCAAGATAACGAGAAAAAAGATGAAGAAGCGCGTTCAGGCATTGGCCGTGAGCTTAATCTAACCTGGCTTGATAATGTGCCAGCCCAAAACGAAATTGTGCAAGGGCAGTGGTTTGGCGAAGGCGCAGTGGGTGAGGCATCGGTTGAGGAGTCTATGCTGGAGCGCCTAGACGTAGAAATAGGCGACACTTTAACATTTTTAATTGGTGCGCAATCATTTGACGCCAAAATTACCAGTGTGCGTAAAGTAAATTGGGCGACGCTAAAACCTAACTTTTTTATTATTTTAAGCCCCGATGTGCTAAAAGATTTTCCGGCAACGTATATTTCATCAGTGCGTATTGAGCCAGAGCAAAAGAAAGCGTTTAGCCAGTTACTGCGCACTTATCCAACCATTACCGCAATCGATGTAGATAACTTTGTTAAGCAAATACAATCAACCATTGAGCAGGTGTCGTTAGCTATTGGCTTTGTGCTTGCTATTGTGGTTTTGTGTGGCGCATTAGTGCTTATATCTCAGGTGCAAGCGAGCCTTGGCGAGCGAATGCAGGAAATAGTAATACTGCGAACTTTAGGCGCCAAAGGGCGGTTAATAAAAAATGCGACGCTTTATGAGTTTTTGCTATTAGGTGGCTTAGCCGGGTTTGTAGCTGCATTATTTAGTGATGTAGCCTTATTGATTGTTCAGCAGCAAATGTTTGATTTAGCCGGTAAATTGCACCCGGCAATTTGGCTAATAGGGCCAGTGTCGGGCGGGGTGTTTGTAGCCGCGCTTGGCTACTTTATGATTGCCTGTAAACTTAAACAAAATACCCAAGGCTTAGTACGTGCTTTAGCCTAAGCTATACTTTTAACGCTAAACGCCCGCACTAAGTTGCGGGCGTTTTTGTTTTTACTCGCCACTGGTAATTTATACAGTGCTCTGGCATTATTACCGTTATTGAAAAATAACAATAATGAGTGTGCTGTTTGGCCATTATTTTAGGGATAGACCCAGGTTCACGTTTAACCGGTTATGGTGTGGTTGCGCATCAAGGCGCTAAATTTACCTATTTAGGAAGCGGGTGCATTAAATTAGCCGAGCATGAGTTCCCCATACGATTAAAAATGATCTACCAAGGGATCACGCAAATAATAGAGCAGTTCTCCCCCGAAACCTTTGCCATAGAAAAAGTATTTATGGCGCATAACCCGGATGCCGCGCTAAAACTGGGCCAAGCCCGAGGAGCCGCCATAGTGGGAGCCTCTATGGCCGACTTACCCGTATTTGAATACTCAGCACGGCAAATTAAACAAGCCGTGGTAGGTAATGGCGGCGCCGATAAGTCGCAAGTGCAACACATGGTAAAAAATATTTTAAAATTACCTGGCACACCGCAAGCCGATGCGGCCGATGCGCTTGCCATTGCAATTTGCCATGCGCACTCAGAACAAAATTTAATAAAACTAGCGGGTAGCGCAAGCAAAACCGTTAGAGGACGTTTAAGGAAATAATTATGATTGGCCGTTTAAATGGCACGTTAGTTGAAAAGCAACCGCCCGAAATTTTATTAGAAGTAAGCGGCGTAGGCTACGAAGTACAAATGCCCATGACCTGTTTTTACGACTTACCCAATATTGGCGAAAACGCCATCGTGTACACGCACTTTGTAGTACGCGAAGACGCACAACTATTATTTGGCTTTAATAATAAAACCGAACGCGCGCTTTTTAGAGAACTATTAAAAGCAAATGGTGTGGGCCCTAAACTAGGCCTAGCAATATTGTCGGGCATGTCGGCGCAACAATTTGTCAGTTGCGTAAACAACGAAGATGCCACAACATTGGTTAAATTACCGGGTGTGGGTAAAAAAACCGCTGAGCGTTTAGTGCTAGAAATGAAAGACCGCTTAAAAGATTGGGGTAACGATTTATTTACGCCATATAGCGATAATGCCGTTATAGAGCCTCCTAGCGATGCAACAATTGCCAATAATGCTGCAGACGATGCCGTATCGGCACTTGTTGCGCTTGGTTATAAATTGCCACAGGCGCAAAAAGCAGTAAAATCGGTAAGTAAACCCGATATGTCTACTGAGGTTCTTATTAAAGAATCTTTAAAATCAATGTTGTGAGTAACCCATGATTGAAGCTGATCGTTTAATTGACGCGAGCGAAAAAACCAACGAAGACACCATAGACCGCGCAATAAGGCCCAAGCTTTTAGCCGACTACAAAGGTCAGCCGCATGTTAAGCAGCAAATGGAAATATTTATTGAGGCAGCGCGCAGCCGCGGTGAAGCACTTGATCATCTATTAATATTTGGCCCGCCGGGCTTAGGTAAAACCACGCTTGCTAATATTGTTGCCAATGAGCTTAATGTAAGTATTAAAACCACTTCAGGCCCAGTACTTGAAAAAGCCGGCGACCTTGCTGCATTACTTACCAACCTTGAAGAAGGCGATGTGCTGTTTATTGATGAAATACACAGACTCAGCCCACAAGTTGAAGAAATACTTTACCCCGCAATGGAAGATTACCAACTCGATATTATGATTGGTGAAGGCCCCGCTGCACGCTCTATTAAATTAGACTTACCACCGTTTACGCTTATTGGCGCGACAACACGCGCAGGCTCACTTACCTCACCACTTAGAGACCGTTTTGGCATAGTGCAGCGCTTAGAGTTTTACTCGGTAGCTGATTTATCGCATATAGTGGGGCGCTCTGCACATTACCTAGATTTACAAATGTGCGACGATGGCGCTACCGAAATTGCAAAACGCTCGCGAGGCACACCGCGTATAGCAAACCGCTTATTACGTCGTGTGCGCGATTACACGCAAGTAAAATCAGATGGTACAGTAAATGCCTCCGTTGCTGAGCTTGCCCTTGATATGATTGACGTAGATAAAAGCGGGTTTGATTACATGGACCGTAAATACTTACTTGCCATTATCGAAAAATTTATGGGTGGGCCTGTAGGGCTAGATAATTTAGCCGCCGCCATAGGCGAAGAAAAAGAAACCATTGAAGATGT
>NZ_DCYU01000123.1:5837-20962 GCF_002331165.1 Pseudoalteromonas sp. UBA2102 | reverse complement strand
GGCTGATACATTTTTTCAAAAAAGTGCTTAGCATTTGCCGATTGATAACAACGCTGAGCAAACTGTGCGTGTTTAAGTGCGCTTTCTATAGACCAATTAGGGTTAAGCCCTGCATGCGATATAAAGCTACGGTGCTGTGCTAAATAAATAGCAAGCGGCTGAGTTTGCAAATAGGCGATATAGTGATGAAGCTTTTTACTATCAAAAATAGCACCGAGTTTATCTTTGGGGTTTATTGGCTTATTAAGATAGTGACAGGCAACCATGTGTAAATCATGATTGCCTAAAGTAACACTCATGCTGTCTTGATGGCGATAAATATAATCTAGGCAGGCCAGAGAGTCCGGCCCACGTGCGACGATATCGCCCACTAAATAAAGGTGATCTTTGCTTGGGTTAAAGTCAACCCGTTTGAGCAAGCGGCTAAACTCTTTAAAGCAGCCTTGTAAATCACCAATTGCGTAATCAGCCATGGCGCTTTTTACTAATGTAAAATGTTAGGGCACGCTAAACGAAATACGCTTATAGGTGCTTCAAACTCAGAGCCAAACTCATTGCGCAGTGTGTAGTGTCCCTGCATGGTGCCAACAGGGGTGTCTAATATTGCGCCACTGGTGTATTTGTAAGTTTCGCCTGGGCCTATAACGGGGGTTTCGCCCACAACGCCTTCGCCCTCTACTTCAACTTCTTTACCATTGGCATCGGTGATCAACCAATAACGGCTTAAAAGTGTAGCGCTGCAAAGACTGTGGTTTTTAATTGTCACTGAGTAGGCAAAAACGTACTTTTCTAGCTCAGGCTGAGATTGCCCTTCAACATAAAAAGTCTCTACAGAGACTTTTACAGGAGAGCTAATATTACTGCTTGTTGTCATAAATCCAATTAGCTATATCAATAAATTGTTGTAACGTTAGGCTTTCAGCACGCAAAGTAATATCAATACCAATGCTGGTAAGCTCATCTGCGGTGAGTAAGTTGCCTAAGCTGTTACGCAATGTTTTACGGCGTTGATTAAAGGCTTCTAAACACACGGTGTTTAAAATTTTCACGCTTTTAGCGGTACGTTGCTCGGCTTTTTTAGGGATCAGACGAATAACCGCAGAGTCTACTTTAGGTGCTGGTTTAAAACATTCTGGCGGTACTTCAACCACGGGCATTGCGTGGCAGTAGTATTGCGTCATCACACTTAAGCGGCCAAAGGTTTTGCTGCCTGGGCCTGCAACCATACGTTTTACTACTTCTTTTTGCAGCATAAAGTGCATGTGCTCAATATGATCAGCAAACTCAAAAAGATGAAACAGTAATGGCGTAGAAATATTGTAAGGCAGGTTACCAAACACTTTTAATTTTTTGTCATCGCGTACAAGGCTTGCAAAGTCAAACTTCATTGCATCGCCTTGGTTTACGTTTAATTTAGGACCTAAAAAAGGGTGCTCAATTAAACGCTGAGCTAAGTCTTTATCTAGCTCAACAACAGTAAGTTGGCCGCTTAAATCGGCAACAGGCTCGGTAATTGCGCCTAAACCTGGGCCAATCTCTACTAGGTTGTCTTGTGGTTTAGGATCGATTGCAGTCACTATTTTATCAATGATAGATTCATCAAATAAAAAGTTTTGCCCAAAACGTTTACGGGCGCGGTGTCCTAAATGTACTTTATCGGTCATTGATTCTGTGCTTTTTCATGGGCGAGCTTAATTGCTTCGCGGATCGCTAATTCAAAACTGCCAACTTCAGCGTCACCGGTGCCTGCTAAATCAAGCGCAGTACCGTGATCAACCGAAGTGCGGATAAATGGTAAACCTAAGGTTATATTTACCGAGTTACCAAATCCCTTGTATTTTAGCACAGGTAAACCCTGATCGTGATACATAGCAAGCACGGCATCGGCTTGAGAGAGGTATTTATCCTGAAATAGGGTATCGGCAGGAAGCGGACCAATTAAATTCATGCCTTGGCTGTTTAAGAGCTCAAGCGTAGGTGAAATTGTTTCTATTTCTTCAGTGCCTAAATGACCGTCTTCGCCGGCATGGGGGTTTAATCCACACACTAAAATTTTTGGTTGCTCAATACCAAACTTAGTTTGTAAGTCGTGGTTTAAAATACTAATAACTTTGGTTAAGCGCTCTTGTGTAATTGCACGCGATACATAAGCCAGTGGTATATGCGTTGTTACTAGGGCAACACGCAAGCCTTCAGTTGCTAGCATCATTACGACATCAGAGGTGCCCGATTGCTGAGCAAAGTACTCCGTGTGGCCACTAAAGGAAATACCGGCTTTATTAATAATCCCTTTGTGAACAGGGCCCGTGACAACGGCATCAAAGGTACCGTCCATATTTTTTTCGCTGGCAATACGTAAGGTATCAAGCACGTATTGGCCGTTTAAGTCGTCTAGTTCACCTAGCTTAACGTCAGTGCCTAAATCTACTTGGTGAATATAAATGCTACCTGCAGGCGCTTTAGCTGCAGGGGCATTTTCATCAAAATCAATTAGCTCAATATTAAGGCCCAAGTGTTGAGCGCGTTCTTTTAATAACTGTTTGTCGGCGATAGCGACCAGTTGAGCTTGCCATGGTTGCTGAGCTAATTGCAGCAGCAAGTCAGGGCCAATCCCCGCAGGTTCACCCGGGGTAATTGCAATTCGTAATGTCATAATTACTCGTCTATAGGGAAAATTTCAACATGGGCTTGTTCGCGCATTTCTTGCTGCCAGTTAAAACTTTCCTCTTTAAATTTACGATTAAACAACATGCCGTGCGCACGGTTACGTTTAGCTAGCTCGGTTTTATCTGCTACACGTTTATCTAAAAGTTGTACTATGTGCCAACCAAATTGTGTTCTAAATGGTTCACTAATTTGATTTTTATCAAGTGATAACAAAGTATCTTTAAACGCCGGTACATACGTTGTAGGGTCAGTCCAATCATACTCACCGCCTTTAAGGGCTGAGCCTGGATCTTCTGAGTATTCTTTAGCAAGCTCAGCAAAGTCTGCTTTTCCTGCGCGTAAATCTTTGGCAAATCCTGCTAGCATGCTACGTGCTTTTTCTTCACTTAAAATAATTGAAGGCTTAATAAGAATATGGCGTGAGCGTACTTCTGTGGTTTCTACTAATTGGCGACCACGTACATCTTGCACCTTAATTATGTGAAAGCCAGCACCCGAGCGAAGCGGGCCAACAATAGCGCCTTTCTTTTGACCTTTTACAGCTTCGGCAAATAACGAAGGCATTTCGTTGATACCCATATAACCGAGTTGTCCGCCTTCAAGCGCTTTTGAGCCACCTGATGATGAAATAGCGATGCGTTTAAACTCTTGGCCATCGTTTAATAGCTCAATAACTTTGTCAGCACGGGTTTTCGCACTGGTGATTTCATCTGCTGTTGCATCGTTAGGAATATCAATAAGGATGTGGCCAATATCATACTCTTCAGAGTTTTGACCTTGGCTTTCCATTATTTTTAACAGGTTATCTACCTCTTGTTGGCTAATATAGATTCGACGATCTACATTGGCACGGGTAACCTGTTGGGTGGTGATTTCTTTACGAATTTCTTCGCGGTAGGCTTGAAAGCTCTCGCCAGCGGCTTCAATGGTACGACGAAGATCGGCAATGCTGCCGCCTTGATCTTTTGCCATATTTGCGAGTGTTTGGTCTAACTGGCTGTCTGAAATTTCAAGGCCCATACGTTCAGCCATTTGCATCATAAGCGTTTGGTTAACTAAACGCTCAACGGCTTGTACGCGAAGCGTTTCGTCTTTAGGAAGTTGTTGGCCTTGCTCTGCGGCTTGCTTTTTAACACGATTAATTATGGTGTCTACTTCACTTTTTAAAATTACGCCTTGGTTTACAACACCAATTACTTTGTCGATTTCCTGTGGGGCGGCAAATGCGCCATGGCATAAGCTTAAGCTTAAAATAGCTGTTGATAATAGTTTTTTTAAATTCATATTCTTTTTACTACTCTTCTAATAGTACTGCTTTAAAACAGGGCGTACTGCATTTTAGGGCTTTAAAGTATCACCTTAATTGCTCGTTTGCCTTAATTATTAAGAAAATACGGTCTACGGTAGCCAAAAATACCTTGTTGTAATAATTTTTGTGCATCGTAACGGCTCTTACTGCCAAGCCCTTTTAATACAAAGTTTAAACTAATACCTGAATCAAAAGTGGCTTGTTGCTGCCCGATAGAATGATTTAAATCGGTTTCAATCTGACGGTGACCAGTAATTTGGATTGCCCAACAGCATGACTCATACTGTAATCCGCTTAAAAATTCGATGCTTCGATTATTTTCAAGGTCCCGGTGGTAGCTTGCAATAAATTGCCACTGATCACTAATTGGGATACTTGTAAATACACCCGTTTGCTCGATTGTATTTCCTGAGACATCATTTGCATAGCGATGGTTCAATTGAACTAGCTCATTATTGTCACCTTTGTAATCGAGGGTGACATTTGACTGGATCATTTGCTTACCATCTGTGTCGTATTGCATACCCGCTGAGAGGTACCAACGGCGGTGCCAATGTAGCATTGTTTGCGCTGCAAAAAGGGCGTTGTAGTTTGTCTCTGAGTCTAAATCTTGCTCGGTAGGTTTAGCCGAGTCGTTTAGGTAAAAAATTTGACCCGCGCTAAAGTTAAACACTTCTTCGTGTTTATTATCAAATAAGCGTGTTGTTGCACCTAACGTAAATTGGTTAGCTGCGGCTATACGGTCTACACCCGAAAAGCGCGTATCTCTAAATAGGCCAAAAAAGTCATCCTGTAGGCGAGTGGTGTCAAACAGGCCTATCTCAGATTGATCCTTATTAGGGGTATATAAATACTGTATTTGTGGCTCAAGAGTTTGAATGCCATCTTCAAAAAAGGTCGAGGTGTCACGTTCAAAGTTAAGCTGCGAGTACAAACGTACTTTTGGCAAGGTACGCGAAACGCTATCGCTATATTGAGTGCCCGTTAAATTACCACTTTGTTTGTAGTTAGTTTGTAATAAGCTCACTTCTGAGAGAAACGACCACGCATGTGTTGCGTAGTTAAAGCGCGCTTTTGGCTCTACGTGTACACGGGTAGCACTGTCTATGGCAATTTCTGAAGATTCGTTGGTAAAGTGGCTTACTTCACCCGACAAACTAAAGTCAAAGTTATCAAAACGCCATGGGGCGGTTTGTGTAAAGCTAATTTGTGGAACCGCGGCATACGACTCTAAGTGATCGCCCAGCACTTCAAAATTTTGAAATTTAATATCGGTACGCCATGTGTCGCCAAGGTGAGTCACAGAGCCGGTACGATAAAGTTGGGTATCGGTTTTATTTGCGTAATTAGAGCTTAAATCGGTGATGTAGTTGTCATCACTGACGTTAGTTACATCAATATTGGCGCGCCAGTCTTCACTTAAATAGCTTTGTTGCTGCCAATGAAACATATAGCGCTCATCAAGGCTAGGCTCCGAATCATCGCTATCTAAGTATTCAATACCGACTAAGCCTTCATGTTGCTCGCTCAGGTATCTAAACTCGGTTTGCAATTGTAAGCCTTTGCGCGACATATAACGTGGTGTAATAGTGGCGTCAAAATTAGGCGCAATATTCCAATAATAAGGTGTAACAGTTTCAAGGCCGTAACGGTCGGAGCTTGAAATGCTTGGTGTTAATAAGCCCGACTTGCGTCGCTCATCCAGCGGAAACGTGAAATAAGGTAAATATAAAACGGGGGTATCAAGAATACGTAAAACGGCGTTATAGGTTTCGCCCCAGCCTTCTTCACGAGAGAGATTAATTTCGTCGGCTTCTATTTCCCACACTGGTGTATCGCTTGGGCAAGTAGTAAAGCTTGCATTCATTAACAATAAGCCAGACTCGTTGACAGTGAGTTTTTCGGCGCCACCTTTACCTTGTTGCGCTGTTAAGCTGTAATCGGCACCTAGTAGGCTTATTTCTGAATTATTTAAATCGGCATTTAAACCTGAGCTGTTTACTTGGCTTACACGGTCTTGATAAGTAATAGGGCCTGTTGCATTAAGTAAACCGCGCTGTTTATCTATAAGCGCAGTTTGTGCGGACAAACTCATATCAAGGGTGTTAATATCAACATTGCCGGTAAATTCAGCGCTTTGTGTGCCTAGGAGCTCTACATCGTCAGCTTGTATATCAACCGATCCTACCGCTAAATTTGGTAGAGGTTGCCAAGCTCTGGTTTGCATTGAAATGCCACATAAATTGTGTGCCAGTTCAGTTTCGGCAAGCGATGGTGCGCTAATTACGCCTAGCATCAATATGCCCCAGGTTTTGCTCATTTATCGACCTTAATGCTCTTTGGTTTATTATAAGCTAGACATAATAAAGGAAAACAATGGCAAATACAGTAATTGACCTATAAAAATAGACATCTTATATAATGACACGCTTTGATAATTTACAACTATTTATAAATACGCACTTTGATGCTAAACCACACTCCTTAGTAGCCATTACTGGGGATGCCAGCTTTCGCCGTTATTACCGTTTAAGCTGTGCCGGAAAAGCGTTTATTGTGATGGACTCCGATCCACAAAAAGTAAATAACGCTCCGTATATCTCTCTTAATAAAGTATTCACCGACAACGGCTTTTTATTGCCTGAAATAATCGCAAGCGATGAAGAACAAGGCTTTTTTGTGTTAAGTGACTTAGGAAATACACACTTAGCCGATAAGCTCGATGAACCAAATAGAGATGAATATTACAAGCAATTAATCCGTTTAGCGGCAAGCTGGGCCAAAACACCTGAATCAGCAGCTATGCAAAATTATAATAAAGAATTTATTCACCTTGAGCTGAATATTTTTAGCCAATGGCTGGTTACTGATTTTATTGGCTTAACATTAAATACTGAGCAACAAACGCTTTGGCAGCAAAGCTGTGAGCTATTAACGAACGCTATGCTAGCGCAGCCTACGGTCACGGTTCATCGTGATTATCACAGCCGTAATATTATGTATAGCAATGAGCAGTGGGCAATTATAGATTACCAAGATGCCGTGCGCGGGCCGCTGTGTTATGACTTAGTGTCGCTGCTACGTGATTGCTACTTTAAGTTGCCACAAGCACAGCTTAATCAGCTGCTTGAGTACGGATATGAAGAATTTACAGCGCAAAAATTAATAACAGATACTTCTTTTGAGCAGTTTAAACAGTGGTTTGATTTAACGGGTATTCAGCGCCATTTAAAGGCGGCGGGAATATTTTGCCGGCTCTATTTACGCGATGGCAAAACCGGTTACCTTGATAATATTTTGCCAACGTTGGATTACATTGTTGATGTTGCTAAAACCTATCCAGAGCTTGCAGCGTTAAGTGAGTGGGTAAGCAGCATTGTAATACCGCAGGTAACACTAAAATTAGCTAAGGAGCGCACATGAAAGCCATGATTTTAGCTGCCGGGCGCGGCCAGCGAATGATGCCGCTTACACAAGCTATGCCTAAACCTATGCTAAAAGTGGCGGGTAAACCGCTGATTGAGCACCATATTAATAACCTTAAAGCCGCTGGCATTACTAACATTGTTATAAACCTAGCTTGGCAAGGGGATAAAATAAAAAGCTATTTTAAAAATGGTGCTGAGTTTGGTGTGAGTATTGAATATAGCCAAGAGGCTGAGGGCGGCCTTGAAACCGCAGGCGGAATTATTCAGGCGCTGCCATTACTAGGTGAGCAATTTATTGTAATTAACGGCGATGTATTCACAGATTACGATGTGAGTGCGCTTACACAATTGCACCTGCAAGATGGCGAGGCCCACATAGTGTTAGTAGAAAACCCACCTCATAACGAAAAAGGGGATTTTGCATTAAGTCACTTATCGGCTGAGAGTCAAAAGTATACATTTTCGGGAATTAGCCGTTACCACGCTAATTTTTTTAAAGGTTTAGAGCCAGGCATACGCCCGCTTGGGCCAATATTGCGAGAAAAACTCGCCCAACAGGTTATCTCAACTGAGCTTTATATTGGTCAGTGGGACGATATAGGCACACCACAGCGACTCGCGCAGCTCAACGAGCGCATACAAAACACACTTTAATAGAGGCAGTTAATTAGATGTGGGGAAAAATACTCGGTTTTTGTTTTGGCTTTATGTTTGGCAAAATTTTTGGCGCCATTTTAGGTTTATACCTCGGCCATTTATTTGATAAAAGCTTAAAAAACGATTTTGATAAAGCCGGAGGCTTTTCAGGTTTGTTTAAAGGTGATGATGTAAACGAGCGCCAAGCGTTGTTTTTTTCGAGCTGTTTTGCGGTTATGGGGCATATTGCAAAGTCGAACGGTCGCGTAAGCGAGGTGCATATAAAAGCGGCAAGTATGTTTATGGATGAAATGGGGCTAAAGGGCGATGAGCGCCGCGAAGCTCAGCATGCATTTCAATCAGGTAAAGACAGCGACTTTTCGATTAAAGAAACAGTGCACGACTTTAAAGAACGCTTTGCAAAACGTTACGACTTACTGCAACTGTTTTTAGAAATTCAAATTCAAATGGCGTTTTCTGATGGCGTGCTCGCAGAGCAAGAAAAACAGCTGTTACAAGAGGTAAGTAAGCAATTAGGTATTTCTAAAACTCATTTTGCTTTTATTCTTAAGCGTTACCAAGCTGAATTTAGTTTTAGACAGCAGCAACAACAGTATAGACAACAGCAGCAAGGTCAAAGTAGCAGTTACCGTGAAGGCTCTGGTCATCATGTGCCCCCTAATAACAGCATGAACCGCTCACAGGCCTTGGCTTTATTAGGGTTAAGTAGTGACGCGACGCAACGAGATATTAAAGTAGCGTATCGTAAATTAATGGCGCAGCATCACCCTGATAAATTAGTCTCTCAAGGGCTGCCTAAACACATGATGGAAGTAGCAGTTAAAAAAAGCCAAGATATTCAAGCGGCTTACGAGTATTTAAAAAAGGCGGCGTAAAAAACCGTCTATCACTTTAGTTAACCGTGCATGCTGCTCTGGCGCATCGCGCAGGCCAAAGAGTTGGCGCTGGCGGTAATCAAATTTAGCATTTCGATTTACCCAGCGCTGACGGTTTTTAAGGCTCATAAGTATATCGGTATTGTCATTTGCATAGTAAATATCAAGCAAGGCGGGGGTCACCAGCGATGTGGTTTGCGCTAAACCTTTATTACGCTGTGTATTAGGTAAATAACTACTTAAGCTTATAAACGCATCTATTCGCGAGTCAGGAAAATCAGCATAGTATTCTAGGAGTACCCCCGCACTGGTACCTTGTGCTATGACGACAATATTATTTGGCTCACTCATTGCGTTTTGATAGAGCGCCTCATAACGCATTATTAAATTAGTTTTATAATTGCTTAGTACCTCATTACTCACCAAGTCAATGGCATTAACAAAGTGTGGCTCTTGAGCCGTTGTGGCAACACCGTCGCTGTTACTTTGCGCCGTTTTTGTTGGCTCTTCAGTTTGCGCTTGCGTACTTGATTGGGCAGCTGCTTGTGCAGCCATGTTACTTGCTTGCCAATCTATATCGGGTACTGTCATGGCGTAGGTTGTGTAACCTAAATTAGTAAGCTCTTTTCGCAGGTAACTCATGCCAGCATTGCTAGTGGGGGTAGAATTCCAATCGGGGATGAGTAATACAATACCTCTAAAATCTCGGCTCATGTATTCGCTATACAAACTTAAAAACTCTGTATCGCCAGCAAGTATGGGTTTAACTTCATCATTGGGTAGTAGACGTTTTATATCGCTATTTTCGATACTTGATAAAGAAGGTGGGGCTATATGCTCTGCAGCACTGGCATATGCGCTTAAGCATAACGCAGAGCAATAACATACACTTTGTAGCGTTTTTTTGATTAGCTGCGCAAATATCATAGTAAGCCCAAAAGGTGAGTAATAACTAAGTATCGGCGCGCTAAGGTAAAAGTTTAGTACTAACTTTGTGGGCTTTACCTATTAAAAGTCGGGCTCTACCTCAAAGGTCAGTACTTGCTCGGTCACGGGGTGTTTTAGTTGCAACATTTGCGCATGTAGTTGTAAACGTGGCGCCGCGGCTAGGGCCTCTTTATGGGCATAAAGTCTATCGCCCAGTATTGGGTGGCCAAGGCTTAGCATGTGCACGCGTAATTGGTGCGAGCGCCCCGTAATTGGCGTGAGCTCTACACGTGTTGCGCCCGCTTCTCGTGCAAGTATTTTAAAGTGGGTTAGCGAGGGCTTACCGTTTTCATAATCAACCATTTGCTTAGGGCGATTAGGCCAATCACAGATAAGTGGCAAATCAACCGAACCGGTATCTTGCTCAAGTTGGCCGTAAACACGTGCAATATAGCGTTTTGCAGTTTCACGTTCTTGAAACTGCATACTTAAATGCCTATGAGCTGCCTTATTCATAGCAAGGCAAAGTATGCCTGACGTTGCCATATCTAGGCGGTGCACTATTTTAGCTGTAGGAAAAACACGGTTAACGCGATTAATTAAGCTATCGGCATGTTTTGGATCTTTACCTGGGACGGTTAAAAGTTCGCTGGGTTTATTAACGATGAGTAAGTCGTCATCTTGGTGCAGTATTGTTAAATACGGACTCATTGGGGGATTGTAATTAACTAACACGGCCGACCTCAGTAATTTTGCAGGGCGCTATTTTAGGGGAGCGAGAGCAAAGGCTCAAGGAAAAGATAAAAGTTTAATTGCGTATTTTTCATGCTGGTGTGAAATTGCACCAACTTAAAGTTGTAGGAACACATTATGGCAAGGCAAAGTATTTCACTTACTGAACAGAATGATTTATGGCTTCGTAATCACGTTGAAAACGTGGGGGATTACACAAATAAAAGTGAATTGCTGAATGATTTAATTCGCCGTGCAAGAAGAGCAGAAGCAATAAATGGTAAGCTTGCTAACTCAGAAAAAAGCGGTTTTAGTGATCAATCGACGTGCCGTTTGTGGCTCAGACAGCATCTATTATAGAGTTACAGAAATAGATATTGAAATAATGGCTATACTAGGTGGCTAAGATACTGATGAGTAATTGTAGAGGTGAATGTAAAAAGCACGGCCTGTAAACCGTGCTTTTTGAAGTGTAGTTTAGTTAAATCTTGAGCTAACTAACGGCAGATAGCTATAAACTAAACGCTCAAAAACCTTTAGTGTGAAACTACGATTAAGCGTATCGCATCAAGTTTTAACTGGGCTTTTTCTATATGCGTTGTCAGCTCGCTGCGCTGCTTATCGAAGAAGGTAATTTCTTCTTGGCGAATATTAGGGTTAATTTGCTTAAGCGCTTCAAGGCGAGCTTGCTCTTCCCCTAAGGTGCTTTGCATTTTTTCAAGTGACGCACTGCGTATAACCTCAAGCTGTTGCTGAGCCATTTCTTTTGCGGTGTTGATCATTGGGTGAACCGCACCTTGTAAAGCGCCTGCTAATTTACTTGCAGTTTGACGACCAACGGCTGAAAGCTGTTGGTTAAAGCTATCAAACGCCACGTTTTCGCCGAGGTTATTACTGGCTTTATCAAGTAATATGCGAATAGGCGTTGGCGGTAAAAAGCGACCTACTTGCAGGGCTTTTGGTGCCATAGCTTCGGCTACAAATATTAGCTCAACAAAAAAGGTACCTGGTGGTAATTTTTTGTTTTTAAGTAAAGCAACAGAGGCACTACCAAAGTCATCATCACAAATCATGTCCATTGTGCCTTGCACCATAGGATGATCCCAGCTAATAAAATGTACGTCTTCTTGCGAAAGGGCGGTATCGCGGTCAAAGGTAACCGTCATGCCATCTTCTTTTAAGCTTGGGAACGATGCACTTAGCATATGCTCTGTTGGCTTTAAAATAATGGTGTTTTCGCCTTTGTCTTCTTGGCTTACTCCAAATGTGTCGAATACGTTGATCATGTAACTTGGTAACTCAAATTGGTTATCAAGTGCTTCAATTTCTTCAACCAATGAATCGGCAGCGCCTTGGCCTGATGAATGCAGCTCTAATAAACGGTCTCGGCCACTTTCCATTTGCTTGCGTAGCACGGCATTTTGCTTGGCTACTTGCTCAAGTAGAGGGTCGAGCTCTTCTTCATCACAATTATGGGCAGCAATGTAATCAAGTAGGTCTTCACTAAATTCTTTATACAATAGCTGGCCAGTGGTAGATGTGCTTTCAAATGCATCAAGGCCTTCGTTGTACCAACGCAGTAATACTTCTTGCGCTGTATTTTCAAAATACGGCACATGAATATTAACATCCTTTGTTTGCCCAATACGGTCTAATCGGCCAATACGTTGTTCAAGTAAGTCAGGGTTTAGTGGTAAATCAAATAACACTAAGTGATGCGAGAACTGGAAGTTACGTCCTTCTGAGCCAATCTCTGAACACAGCAGTATTTGTGCATTGTCGTATTCATCGGCAAAAAAGGCGGCTGCGCGGTCACGCTCTATAATCGACATGCCCTCGTGGAACACAGATGCTTTTATTGCTTCACGCTCACGCAAAATTTGCTCAAGGCTAATAGCGGTTTCGGCTTTGGCACAAATAAGCAGTACTTTTTCGTGCTTTAGGGTTTTAAGTGTTTCGATTAACCAATCTACACGTGGATCAAATGCGCCCCAGCTTGCACTTTCACCTTCAAACTCTTGAAAGATTTTCTCTGGAAACAGCGCGCGTTGTGCGCTTAGCTCTGCACTTTGTATACCGCTCATGCTGCCAAGTACTGACATTGCTGTTTTATATTGCTTTGGCAGTGCCATTGGGTAAGCATGTAATTTACGGCTAGGGTAGCCATCAATTCCGCTGCGACTGTTTCTAAACAAAATACGACCTGTACCGTGGCGATCAAGCAGCATGTTAAGTATTTCTTTACGCGCCGGTAAATCACCTTGCTGAGCTTTTTCAAGCACATCAGTAATATCGGTTTCTTTTAATAGCTCAATAAGTGTGGCTTTGGCTGTATCATCAAGGGCTTGCGCTTGCAGTAGCTGATTTGCCGCTTCGGCAACGTCTTTGTAATTAGCTTCTTCTTCTTTGAATACGTCGTAGTCGTAAAATCTATCTGGGTCGAGCAATTGTAAGCGGGCAAAGTGGCTACGGTGACCAAGTTGATCAGGCGTTGCTGTTAATAGAATAAGACCCGGAATATCTTGGCTAAGCTCAGCCATGCGCTGATATTCGGTGCTCGGCTTACCATTGTTAATGCTTAGGTGGTGCGCTTCATCAACAACTAATAAATCCCAATCAGCAAGTGTTGCTTGTTCAAACCAGCGTTTTTTCTTGGTTAAAAACTCAAGGCTGGTAAGCACTAGCTGCTCGGTATCAAATACGTTTGGCGAGTCTGCAAAGGCTTCGTCGCAGCGCTCTTCATCAAAAATAGAAAAACGTAAATTAAAGCGGCGTAGCATTTCTACTAACCATTGGTGTTGCAGGTTTTCTGGCACCACAATGAGTACACGGCTAGCACGGCCACTAATGATTTGTTGGTGTAAAATCATGCCGGCTTCGATGGTTTTACCAAGGCCTACTTCATCTGAGAGCAGTACCCGTGGGGCAAAACGTTTACCTACTTCTTGTGCAATATAAAGCTGATGCGGAATAAGGTTAGCGCGCTGGCCAATTAAGCCTTTAATAGGCGATTGCTGGCGCTCAAATTGGTGTTGCCATGTTTGGTAACGTAAGGTGTAGCGATCAAAGCGATCTACTTGGCCTGCAAATAAACGATCTTGCGGTTTATTAAACTTAATAAAATGATCTAAAAAGGTTTCTTTTAGCTTTGCTTCTTCGCCGGTATCAACGCGAGTACCTACGTAGCAAAGTAGTTCACCTTGCACTTCAATAGACTCTACTTCTAATTCCCATTCTTCAACGCTTTTGATCACATCACCTGGATTAAATGCCACACGGGTAACCGGTGCTTCTGCACTAGAATAAACACGGTTTTCACCACTGGCAGGAAATAAAATGCTGACCTGGCGGCCTTCAATGGCAACTACGGTGCCTAATCCTAAATCTGACTCTGTATCACTGATCCAACGCTGACCTAAGGAAAAATTCATGTATGTCTCGTCTATGAAGAAAAAGGCGGCTATGTTACCTGTTACATAACACCACTGCAAGGCGCTATTTGACTCACTTTTAATTAATTTTATAAGTGCGAATTAATCCCATTAACAGTGCTAACAAATGGCTCTTTTTTAGGTAAATAAAAACTATATCGTGTTTGTAATAAAACGGACTTTTATGACAAATAGACTAAACTTAGATTATGCCTTAGCAATTAAGTATTGCAGGTTTGAATTTAGGCCCGTTTTACTTAGTTATTTTGGTATAGCATAAAAATCATAAAACGTAAGGAAAGTGCTATGGAAAAAGCTTCGAACCTTGAAAGTAAAATGTATGTGCTAGACACCAATGTATTACTCCACGAACCCCTCGCTTATTTGTCTTTCCAAGAACATAACGTTGTCATTCCCATGACTGTTTTAGAAGAGCTTGACCACATTAAAGATAGAAAACACGACGTAAGCCGTGATGCACGAGTGGCTATTCGCGGCTTAGATGAGGTACTAAAAGACGCAACTCCAGAGCAAATGTTGCAGGGTGTTGCACTGCCTAGCAATAAAAAGGCAAATGCCAATTCCACCGGTACGCTCATTATTGTTAATGATCATCTTTTTGCAGATTCTATTTCTGGTTTACCGGGGGATGAAAACGACCACCGTATTATTAACTGCGCCGTGTATTTACAAAAACAGCACAGCGATTCAAAAATTGTATTGGTGACAAAAGATATAAACATGCGCCTTAAAGCAAAAGGTGCAGGCCTTAAATATGTTGAAGATTACCGTACCGACCAACTAATTGATGATATTGCTTTATTAACTAGCGGCTATAAAAAATAGAGGGCGATTTTTGGCAGCACGTAGGGCAATGCGAAACACAGCAGCACGGCCGTGATACGTTTCATTATGTGGCTAAAAACTTAATTCCAGATGTGTTTTGCAATGAGTACATACTTGATGGCAGCGAGCACTTTGCTGCGCGGGTCAAATCTTACGATAACGAGCGTATTAAATTAAAAGATATTAGTGTTGAGCGTTTAATGCACCAGCAAGCGTGGGGCGTAAAACCTAAAAATATTTACCAAGGTATGGC
>NZ_DCYU01000123.1:0-5447 GCF_002331165.1 Pseudoalteromonas sp. UBA2102 | reverse complement strand
GGTAAAACAGGTATTACTGCAAGCTTTTTTTCAATATTTGTGCAGACCTATCTACAGACCTTATTCTTACTGAATAAATTGAGTATTTATAACAGGCTAAGATCTAATCTCTCTAACATGTCATTAAGTGTGACTTAAAGAATAGAACCATTCATCAATAAATATAAATAATGGATTTAACCTGCAAGAGGCACAAACAAAAATAATAAAGCTAAGGTAAATCTAAAATGCTAATTAATGAAAATCGTTCTCAAGGAGAACTAAAATGAATAATCCAAGTGAAAACAAAAACCCAAGAGTATTGGATACATCGGCACTAGTTCATGATCCAAAGTCACTTCTTGCGTACAGTGAAGACGTATACATCTGTCTAACAGTTCTAGAAGAATTAGATAACTTAAAAGAAAGAACTAACAAATCGGTTAGTGCTGATGCTCGTGTATGTATTCGTATGCTTGAAGATATAATAAATGGGCACAGTGCAGAAGAGATGGAAGCTGGTATTCCACTGCCTTCTACTGAAACAGCTAAACGAGGAAAACTGTTTATTGGAATTGATACCCAGCTCGATATGGCTAAAGAGTTAAAGCACGGTATTGGAAGTGACGCTGACAATAGAATAATTAACTATGCACTGTATCTTCAGAAGGACTTAGATAAAGACGTAATAATTGTTAGCCGTGACATTAATATGCGCTTGAAAGCTCGAACCGTAGGGGTCATGGCAGAAGACGTTGCCGTAGATAATCAAATATCAGATATTGATCTTTTATACACAGGGGTACAAGCCTTTAAAGGAGATCTTTTTGATCGAATTAAATCAGACAAAGACTTCAAGGTTTCAGGAGAAGTTTATACTTTCCCAATAAGTCTATTTAATGATGAAGTTCAGCCAAACATGTATTGGTACGATGAAGCTGGACACATTGGGCGAATTTCAGAAGTAACAGATACTGAGGTATTCACAAAGTTATTGCCTCGTAAACAAGAAAAAGTATGGGGCATTTTGCCTAAAAATCAGCGTCAGGCAGTAGCTTTAAGCCAATTAACAGATCCATATTATGACTTAAATATCATCCTTGGCCCTGCTGGCTCCGGAAAAACTTTTTTAGCAGTTGCTTCGGCGCTGCATCAAGTATTGGAGTTAAAAAAGTACAAAAAAATCGTTGTGGTGCGCTCCAGAGACTTTATGGACGATGATCCGGGGTTTTTACCCGGTGACCTGACAGAGAAATCAATGCCGTTATTAGCAGGTATAACAGATGCGCTTATATCAATGCATTCAGGTGATAACAATGAAGGTAATATTAGTGCAACTGTTGAGCATGTCATAGAGCGTGCCAATATAGAGTTTACTTCTATGGCTTATTTTCGAGGCAGGTCAATTGATGATGCTGTTTTAATTATTGATGAAGCACAAAATATGACCCGTGCTCAAATTAAAGGAATGCTTAGTCGTGGTGGTAAAAATTGTCGCACAATCGTGTTGGGCAACTTAGCCCAGATTGATGATAAGTTTGTAACACCTGCTTCTTCTGGTGCAAGTGCGGCTGTTAATGTGTATCGTCATTATGAAAAAGGATCAGTGCTAATTTTTGATGAAGTAGAGCGTAGTAGCTTGGCTGAATTCACTGAAAAGAATATGTAGGCATCAAACTACCATTCACATTTCCTTATAATATTGCGACAATAGCCACTGCTTTTTGCAGTGGCTTTTCAGAGAAGCCCGTTCCCACGAAAACAGGACGAAATGGATTTACTCTGAACTAAAAGATTAAATATTCACAAAAACTGAGTGACATAGGTGCGTGGCCTAGCGTTGCCGTTTTTTGGTGTATTGATGTCTTTTAATAAAGAAGACCTGCTAGTAAATATAAAAAGGCAGGCAAAACGATTATCTAAATTATTAACTATTCCCCTTGGACAAGCCCAAGAAGCCCTAGCTATTTGTCTTTACGGCTGTGACAGTTACAGCGATTTACTAGTAAAAATAAAAGCTGAATCCTTTGACAACCCATTGATAGCACTGTCTGCACTCTCACCAAACTCGGAAATATTTTTAGTAAAAATATTAGCTAGCCACCTAGATAGCATTATTGGAAATTTTGAAAAAAAATTTCCCGGCTCCAATATAAATGAAGAGATGGTCGTATCCCTGTTTGGGCTTAGCTTTTCAGAGTTCAAACTCAAAATATCTACCTAAAGTTGTACAAATACGTAAGTTGTCATTTTGTTTTTTGGCGATATTATAATATGAAGGCTGAACGGACAGCCTACGCCTACACATGTTTTTCGCCTTGAAAAACGTGAACAGTGAAGCGGAGCATCCGTAAAAATTTGGTTATTTGAACAATAAATAAAGCAATGTGTTGGTAGGCCATTGTTTATTGGAAAGTTGTTTGGAGAACTAAATGATCTCACTTTATCAATTAAAGAATAAGCTCAATAAACAAGCAAAAGAGTTTGCTGAGTTATTAGAGTTTCCTGATCTTTACGCCCAAGGCCTGTGGGCTAGAGGTGTTTATAACTGCCCTTATTTTTCTGATACCCATAAATATCTCTCTGAAGTATTTGAAAAGAAAAAGCTGGACTCAATTCTAAAGCACGATTCCCTGAAATATTTAATGATCAACGAATACGATGATCAAGAAATTATTGAATCGCTTCATAAAGAAATTGAGTCAATGGCAAACCGTATTGAAAGCCTGATGCTGGTAGATATCGAAACATTAGAGTTAGTTTCAGTGATATACCAAGTTTTAGGGTTGCCTGAAGATGCTAAGTTTATTGTAAATACAGGTGCAGACTTCCGCTTAGAGTGGCGACCATACTTTGATGCCTTTGATGATCCGTTGATAGTTCAATATGCAGATTTAAAAGTTCATGGTTGTTATTTCAGGCTAATCGCTTGCAAGTTTCCGTTTGAAAAGCTTTCCTTGGATGACATTAGAAAATACATGTACATCAATCATGTAAACCATAATGGTGAGTTTGAAGGCTGTATTTCTGAAGGAAATACATTTTCTAAGCATGTGCACTGGCTGGTGTTGACACTTGAATTATTCAGTAGCGGCAAAGTAAATAAGGCTCAGTTCAATCCAACAACCTTCAAAATCGAAGGTATGCGCTATTTGGTATATGGCTTCCCATTGATTCCTTCCTTTGTATCTGATTGGCACAAACCTGATTTATGTCTACGAGTAAAAAATCTAGATGGCGATCAGAAGTTCATTGTTCGTATCGAACAGCAAGATCTTGTTTTTTATGCGAGGCGCGTTGATACCAACTTTTTTAACACAATCGATTATGAAAAATACATTTCGTTGTATCAATCTAGTGTTCTGTCACATTTTGATGCTGACAACAATTTGCTTAAAGTTGATGGGGTTAAATATCTAAGTTTTTTTCGTCCTTTTTCTGTAGAAGATATGAAAGGAGTTCAAGCATGAGACCTAGAGTAAAACTAACCAACGCAAAACTTATCTCAATTCAATCTGATACAGAGGAAAAAGTTGAACGGGTGCTTTACGGCACATTTGCTGACGAAAATGAAAATGGTAAAGAAGGAGATGCTTTATTCACGATAAAGGTTTTGGAAATCAATGGTCTAGAAAGTAAGTGCTTTGGTGTTGACTTTTATATCTTAGATGCTGAATCTAAAGAGTTTGATGTAAATGCATTTGAGTTTAATTTAATGCATGAGTGTATGTATTCTCCTAATGAGTTATTAGAGCTGCGAGATATGCTCCCGGCTAGTTATTAGTAAGGGAATACGTTGGATAGAATATATTTAAAGGATGCCTACATAGTATCTGTTTACGGCTATAAAGAATTTGAAAAAATATTTCTTGGCGAGTTTTTATCAGGGGGGGTTATTGAAGATGAAACATTCAGGTTTCGGCCATTTCAGCAAATCGTGACTTCAAAGATTGTTAGCAAATCTGCTGATGAGGATAAGTTAGAAATATACACACATAGTGGGAGTTGTTATGTGATTGATGCTGACCATAAGTTAATTGATATTTCATTTGTTGAACTGGTTGTTATGAGAGCAGGAGCTTATTCGGCAGATCGAGTTTTAGAAATGAGAGAGCAACTTAAGTCTCAAAATAAAAGCCATTGAATAGCGAAGATAAGAAGTCTGATGAGATTATTATTTGTCACTTACCTCTTTGAAAAATTTGACGATAATCAAATATTCATAAATGTTTATACAGCATCAATTGACTTAGTCAAAAATTTGCATTAGTATTAGAGATGTATATTTGTAAGAGAATTTTATGTCTAAAGCATTTTCAAAAGTCTTAGTAATGACGCTTATGCTGGTTGCCTTTGTAGGGCAAGCATTTGCGTATTCTGCTATGCCTTGCGAAATGTCATCAGGTTCTCACGAATCACACATGAACATGAACATGAACATGGATCATGGTGATATGAATAAAAGCAGTAATGGTCAATCAGAAGATTGTTGTGACGTTGAATGTATTTGTCCTGCAAATGCTTGCTCATCTACGACAGTCCTAAATTCCAGTATTGATTCGACAGATATTCAAATATTCAGTGAATCTGTAGCTGCTCTGCAATCTAAACAACCTCATTCAATTTCCACTTCCCTTTATCGTCCACCAATTTTTGCCTAATACAGGATTAGTGCGTCCAAATTTCTCGCACATGTAATTAATTTTTCTGTTAGTCAATATAGCGTCGTAGCGCTATAGATATTTTCCAGCGATGTCTGGGGGCAAAAATGATCAATAAGTATTTAAAAATAGCAGTAGTAATGCTGCTTTCACCTGCGTTTGCAAACGCCAACGAACATAACCATGCACACAATAACGACGTAACACCTTTGGAGTTAATCGTTTATAAAACCCCTACTTGTGGGTGTTGTAAAAAATGGATAACTCATATTGAAGACAAAGGGATCGTTGCGCATTCCAAAGATTTCCGAAACATCGGCAACATCAAAACTAAGTATGGTATCAAACCTAATTACCGTTCATGCCACACGGCAGTGAGTAGAAATGGATTTGCCTTTGAAGGTCATATACCTGCTAAATTTATTCAGCAGTTCTTATCAGAAGAACATCCCAATGCGATTGGGCTTTCAGTTCCAGCAATGCCAGTTGGCTCTCCCGGTATGGAAGTCGATGACCGCTTTATGCCATACAACGTGTTAATTCTATTTAAAGATGGAACGAGCAAAGTCTATGCAAAAGTTAAGACATACGAGGAGCAATTCTAATGAAATTGAACTCTTCAAACCTTACTTCACTTTCAACTGCATTAATACTCGGCTTATCTGTATTCTCAGCTCAAGCTGAGAAAGTAGTGTCGCTTGAACAAGCTATCACCTTAGCTCAGCAAAATGATCCTTGGCTTCATGGTAGCCGATTGAAACAAAGTGCAGTTGAAAATAGAAGTATTGCTTCAGGTACTTTGCCTGA